>JBOHZI010000061.1:0-10593 GCA_050738295.1 Gammaproteobacteria bacterium | reverse complement strand
ATATTCACACCATGGCCGAAGCCATTGCCGACGGCGTCCGCGAAGTAGAAGGAGCCGAAGCGACGCTGCTGCAAGTGCCCGAACTGGTGCCCGATGCAGTGCTTGCGAAATCCGGTGCCGACAAGGCGCGGGCTGCGTTCAAGCACGTACCGAGCGCGAAACCGGAGCAATTGACCGAACCCGACGCCATCATCTTCGGCACACCCACTCGCTACGGCAATATGTGCGGGCAGATGCGCAACTTCGTGGATCAGCTTGGGCCGTTCTGGGCGAAGGGCGCGTTCGAAGGTAAGGTGGGCAGCGTGTTCGCTTCTAGCAACACCCAGCACGGTGGGCAGGAAACCACGATCACCAGCTTCCACACCACGCTGTTTCATCTCGGCATGATCGTGGTCGGCGTGCCCTACAGCGAAACGCGCCAGATGACAACGGACGAGATCACCGGCGGTACGCCTTACGGCGCGACCACGATCGCCGGTGGCGATGGCAGTCGACAACCGAGCGAAAACGAACTCGCCATTGCCCGTTTCCAGGGCAAGCATGTTGCCGAGGTAACCGCCGCTCTCAAGCGTGGTCGCTGTGCCTGAAGCGCAACCAGGATTCCTTCCTGTGTAGGGTGTAGAGGTGAGGTATGCAGGAAGTCGTGAGACTTGAAAAGCTCGGAATATCGCTGCCTTCGATTGAGGCACGGGGGTTGTCGATGTGTGAAGAAGCGGAGGAAGTTGTGATAGCGGAAGTTGGCGATGACGGGCGTCAACATCAGCTAACGCCGGAAGCATCGTCGGCATGGAAGCGTATGAAAAGCGCGGCACGCGATGAAGGCGTAGAGCTTTTCATTGTGTCGGCCTATCGCAGCATTGCGCGTCAGGTTGAAATTATTCAGGCCAAGTTGGATAAAGGCGAACGAATAGAAGATATTCTTCGCGTTTCTGCTCCACCGGGTTTTAGTGAGCATCACACGGGCCGAGCCGCGGATGTCTCCACGCCACAGTCTGTGGCGCTCGATATTGCTTTCGAGCAAACGCCGGCATTTTCCTGGCTTCAACGGCATGCCGGAAAATTCTGCTTTAGGCTTTCTTATCCGCCTGATAATGCGCAGGGTTACCAGTATGAGCCTTGGCATTGGTGTTACGTCGCGGTCCAATAAGGGGGCTCTGGGTTACTCCGTTATCAGCGCGTTTTTTTGCGTTCGATAAGACGCGCGACGAGCGCGCGCATTGCGGTCTGGGTTTCTTCGCCGAACCATACTTCATTCATCTGCTCGTAAAGATCCGAATCCAGCCCTTCGAACATCGTGGCCAGATCGGCCCGCGCCAGTGTACGGGTAGCGGACAACGCAGCTTGTGGCAGCGCGGCCAGTGTTTTGGCCCGTTCCACGGCACGGTCGATCACGTCTTCGGCGGGCACCACCGCATCCACCAAGCCGCAGGCCAGCGCTTCGTCCGGTGAAATCAGCCGACCATCGACGGCGTATTGTTCTGCCGCACGCGGTCCGATCAAGCGGCGGAAAGCGGAGAACACCATCGGCGGCATCGGCAGGCCCACCTCAACCTCGTTCAGTCCGAGTTTGAAGTCGCCTGCTGACGCGATGCGAAAGTCGGCGAACAACGAGAGCACCGTGCCGCCCGCCGGGCAGTGACCGGTAATCGCCATCCCGACCGGTATGGGGCTCAGCGCCAATGTGCGCAACACGCCGAAGAACGTCTCCCAGAAGGCACGCATGGTGGGTTGGTCCAGCGTGAGCAACAGCGGTACATCCAGCCCCGCCGAAAACAATCCGGGACGGCCGGCCAGCACCACCGCACGGGTATCGGATTCGGCGGCTTCGGAAAGCGCCGTGCCGAGCGCGCTCAGCAGATCGGGCGAGAGGGCGTTGGCTGGCGGGCGGTTCAGCGTGAGCAGGGTTACGCCCGGCGCGGCGTCGTTATGTTCAATCATCGTGGAAGCCTTGGCAATGCCCGTGGCAGAACGTAGCCGCCAGCATAGCAAAGACGGCGCCATCGGCTGGATCGGTGCGTTTGCGGCACTTTGCAGGCCGGCGATGCGTTAGCATAAAAAGGCATTTTTAAAGCGTGGGCAAGACTATCGCTAGCGAAAACTGGATCGTATTGAAGTTTGGGGGCACCAGCGTCGCCTCCCGTAGCCGCTGGGAGACCATTGCGCATGTCATTCATGAGCGGCGCAACGCGGGCTATCGGGTGCTTGTGGTGTGTTCGGCGCTTTCGGGCGTGTCGAACAGTCTGGAAGCGCTCATTGCAAATATCGAACGCGGTGACCCGGTGGATGAGCCGATCACGGCATTGCGTGAGCGTCATCATGCCATGTGCAAGGAGATGTCGCTGCCGACCGACGTGGTCGAGCCCTGGCTCGAATCTCTGGAAAAACTGGTGCGCGGCATCGAACTGATTGGTCTGCTGACCGATGAACTGCGGGCCCGCATCATGTCGCATGGTGAACTGCTTTCGACCACCATTGGCCATGCCTGGCTGGAGAAGCAGGACTTGCAGGCGGCCTGGCGGGATGCTCGCGATCTGCTGACGCCGTTGCCGACGCCGATCGAGGCCACGCAAAGCCGGCGCTATCTTTCGGCGGTGTGCAGCATCGAACCGAACGAAGAATTGATGCAGGATCTCGACGCGGCCGGCTCGCCCGTGGTGATTACCCAGGGTTTTATCGCGCGTGACGAGTACGGTCGTACGGTGTTGCTCGGGCGCGGCGGATCGGATACGTCGGGCGCCTATTTCGCTGCCCAGCTCCGGGCCGAACGGCTCGAAATATGGACCGACGTGCCGGGTGTGTTTACTGCCAATCCCAAGGACCGCCCGGATGCACGGCTGCTGCGGCTGATCAGTTATCAGGAGGCGCAGGTGATGGTGGCCATGGGCGCTCGCGTTCTGCATCCGCGCTGCATCCGCCCGGTGTCGGAAGCGGGCATTCCACTGCACATTCGCTGCACGCTGGCGCCGGACATGGACGGCACGGTGATTTCCGCCGAAGCGAATTACGAACAGCCGCAAGTGAAGGCGCTGGCGACTCGGCACCGACTGTATCTGATTCGTTTGTATTGCCCCGGCAATTGGCATATCGCCGGACTGCTTTCGGAAGTGACTACGGTGTTCAAGCGTCACGGTCTCTCGATTGATTTAATCGCCAATTCGCCACAGCATGTGACGCTCACCATGGATCCAGCGGTGACTCCGATCGGCCCGATCGAGGAAGAGAATTTGCGTCGCGATCTGGAAGAATTCGGCGAGCTAGATTTCACTCAGAACGCGGGCTCGGTGAGCCTGGTGGGTTCGCAGATCAACACCGTGATCGATCAGCTCGGAGCCGGTCTCGGCGGCGTATCGAGCAGCAACATCCATATGGTCAGCCAAGCCTCGGGGGGGGATGGTCTGTCCTTCGTGATGGATCCGGGCGATGTGGATCGGGTAATGAATCCATTGCACGACTGGTTGCTCTCGGGCGATCTTCCCGAGAAAACGTTTGGCCCAAGCTGGGAAGAGATCGCCCGGAAATTTCCGGTGCCTGGGAACGGCTGAAGTGCCTTCAATCACATGTTTCGCCGTCGTTCCCGTGAAAACGGGAACCCAGTCAAACAAGGAATTCCGACAAGGTCGGGATACAAAGTCTTACTAGATTAAGCAAACCGTCCATGGTTTGCGCCCTCCGGGCCAGCGCCGAAACGGCGCTGTTCAAATCCGTTCCATACGGATTTTCCCCGCCTTCGCGGGAATGATGAAGTGTGCATTATGTGTTGCGCAGGAATTCGAGCAGGTGGCCGTCCAGCCAGAAGCGCGGGCAGCCGTAATGGCCGCGGCCGATAAAGCCGACATGCCCGCCGTGCCGCGTTAACTCCAGTGTGACCGTGGGCGAGAGATCATCAGGCGTGGGCAAGCTGTCGCGTGGAACGAGGGGATCGTCAATGGCATTGACGATCAATGTCGGCACGGCGATCCGGCGTAGCGATGGCAAGCTGCTGGCTTTCGCGTAATAGTCGTCGGCGCTGGCATAGCCGTGCAGCGGCGCGGTGACGAGATGATCGAAATCGCGCAGTGTGTGCATGTCATCGAATGTCGACATCGGTATCGGGGTGGTCATGTGGGCGAATTTCTTTCGCGTCAAACGGCTCAGGTTTTTCAGCATGTAGTGGCCATATAGTCGCCCCTTTCCGGAGTGCAACGTGTCTGCTGCAGCGGCCAGGCGAAACGGAACCGATACGGCCGCGGCGGCGGTCACGGGGGCATCCGCGCCGGTGTCTCCGAGCCACTTGAGTACCACGCTGCCGCCCATGGAAAAACCGATGACCAGCCCGGGGCCGGAACGGTTGGCCAGGTGCCGAGCCACATGGTCGAGGTCTCGCGTGAACCCCGCGTGATAGGCGGGTGCGAACCGATTCGGCGTCCCGGACAGACCGCGGTGATTGAGCAGTCCCGCACGGTAGCCGGTGCGGTGCAGATGGGCGAGCAAATGCACCGCGTAGGGCGATTCGGTACCACCAAGAATGCCCGGAAGCACCAGTGCCCACGGGGCGGTGTGGGGCGCACCATCCACCCAGTCGATATCGGTGAAATCGCCATCCGGTAACTCCCAACGCTCGCGCCATATCGGCGGACGGCGCAGCACGGGCCAGAGTCCGCCCGCCAGCGTTTGTCGGTGCGCTCCGGCCAGCCCGAGCGCCGGGCGAAAGGCGGAGTCGATAATGCGGCCGTGCGCGGGTGTGACAGCGTCGTTCATGCGGCGGCTCGCACGGCGGCCGGGCGCCAATTCGCGAGCGCCCAGACCCAGACGTTTTCCACTGTCGAAGCAGCCAGTTCCGCAGGCGGCGCCTGACCAAGGAATTCGAGTGCGCTGGTCAGTGTGCGGACCGGCTGGCGGGCGTCGATGCGTGGTGCATGAGTCTGTTTGCAGAGCTTGCGTCCATCGGCCGTACGTACCAGCGGAAAATGCGCGTAGTCGGGTGTGGGCAGACCGAGCAGGCATTGCAGAAGAATTTGGCGTGGCGTGGAGTCGAGCAGATCGGCGCCGCGCACGACGCGGGTAATCCCCGCGTCGGCATCGTCGAGCACGGTCGCCAGATGATAGGACGCAATATCCTCGACCCGCCACACTACAAAGTCGCCCACCTCATGGGCCAGGTTCTGCTGCACGCGTCCGGCCCATTCGTCGTCGAAGCTGAGCGTGCGGTCCGGTACGCGTAACCGAATGCTGTGTGCTTCACACCCGGACGGCAGGCCGTCGCGGCAGGTGCCCGGATAGACGACACCCACTTCGTCGTCTTCGGTTTGTTCGTTGATGTCGCGTCGCGAGCAGGCGCAGGGGAACGCCTTGTTTTCGGCGAGCAATCGGTCCACCGCTTCGCGGTATCGCGCCCCGCGTTCGTGTTGTGTGCAAACAGGACCGGCCCATTCGAATCCCAGCGCCTCCAGATCGAACAGGATCGTCTCGCGCGCGCCATCGGCTTCGCGGTCACGGTCCAAGTCGTCGATACGCAGCAACCACTCGCCGCCGCGCGTTCGCACATCGAGGCAACTCGCCAGCGCCGCCACCAGCGAACCGAAATGCAACGGCCCGCTCGGCGTAGGCGCGAACCGCCCGCGAACCGCAGGTGTGTGGTTATGATCTGCGTTCATGGGTAGCGCTTGTTTCAGCTTGCTGAATGGTGCCGGAAGAGGGAGTCGAACCCCCGACCCACGCATTACGAATGCGTTGCTCTACCAACTGAGCTATTCCGGCACGGGAGCGAAATTTTAACAGGTTGCGGTGCGCTCTCGCAGTCGCACGATCACTTCGACCTCGTCCGCTTCGGTGCCGTCAGGCGCGGGCGGCAGGCCACTCACGGTGATGGCTTCGGCGGGGATGTCGGTGAGTTCGCCGGTGGCGGGATTGTAGAAGTGGTGATGCGGCGCGACGCTGGAGTCGTAGAAAATGCGGTTCGGATCCACCACCACCTCGCGCAGCAGTCCACACGCGGTGAAGGTGCGCAGGGTGTTGTACACGGTGGCCTTGGAGACGAGCGGTCCTTCGCGGTTTACCGCCGCCAGCACCTGGTCGGCGGACAGGTGACGGGGCGCGCTGAGCAGTACTTCGGCGATGCGCAGCCGTTGCGGGGTGGGGCCGATGCCGGCACCCTGAAGCCGGGAGGCGAGCGCTTGCGGGTGCATGGTGCGCTCCGTTGCGAGTTGGACTCATTATAAGCGCTGGCTGGGCGGGGTCCGCAAGCCGTTATCATCGTGTGCCTGCCTGCGATCCTTGCCTCATGAACGCCATTTACGGCCTCGCTCAGCCACTTGAATCCCGCCGCGCACTGGCCTGGCGGATGGTGGCGATTGCCTTGCCTTTGATCGCGAATAACCTGCTTACCACCGGCATGCAGCTCACCGATACAGTCATGGCGGGTCGGCTCTCGGCGCACGATCTGGCCGCGATTTCGGTCGGCAGCAGCGTGTTCATCCCGTTCTTTCTGCTCGCGCTGGGAGTCTTGGCGGGGCTCAGCCCGGCGAGCGCCCAGCTTTACGGTGCGGGACATACGCACGAAATCGGACCGTTGGCACGCCAGGGAGCCTGGCTCTCGCTGGCGCTGGTGGCGCTGCTCATGACGGGGTTCCACTTCCTCGGGCCGGTGTTCGAGGCGGCGGGCATTGCCGGTGGTCTCGCTCAGGAAGCGATCGCTTATGTGGTGGCCTTGTCGTGGGGATTGCCGGCCATCTATCTCTATCTGGTGCTGCGCTTTGCGAGCGAGGGGATTGGTCATACGCGGCCGATGTTGTACGTAGCGCTCGTTGCCTTTCTGATTAACATACCGCTTGATTACTGGTTCATTTATGGCGGTCTTGGCCTGCCGAGCATGGGCGCCGTCGGTTGTGGTTATGCGACGGCGGTTGCGATGTGGGTGCAGTTCTTCGCCATGCTGGCCTATGTTGGTTTGGCACACCGGCGTTATCGTCCGTTGGCCCTGTTTGCGCGTTTTGATCCGCCACGGCTTGCCCCGTTGACCGAACTGGTGCGTCTCGGTCTGCCGATCGGCGTGATGCTGTTTGCCGAAGTGAGTCTGTTTGGCGCTGTGGCGTTGTTGATGGCCTCGTTCGGTGCGGTGACCGCGGCGGCGCACCAGATTGCGATTTCGGTGGCCTCCTTTTCCTTCATGTTCCCGATGGGGTTCGCCACCGGCATTGCTGTGGTGGTGGGGCAGGCAGCCGGGGCCGGGCGCAATGATGAAGCACGCCGCGCCGGGTGGGTCGGGATCGCGTTGGCGCTTGTTTTCGAGTTGCTCGCAGCCATTCTGATCCTGGTATTGCGTCGGCCAATTGCACGGTTGTTTTCGGATAATGCGGGCGTTATCGATCTGGCCGTGCAATTGCTGATGCTTGCCGCCGCGTTCCAGCTTTCCGATGGTCTCCAGGTCGCTAGTGCGGGCGCCTTGCGCGGTCTGAAAGATGTGCGAGTGCCGATGCTGATTACGGTGCTTGCCTATTGGGGCACGGGATTAACGCTCGCCTGGGCGTTCGGATTCAAACTCGGATTCGGACCGGTAGGTGTGTGGGTGGGATTGATCGCCGGTTTGACCGTAGCCGGGGCTTTACTTGCGCTGCGCTTCCAGCGCCGCACATATCCCGTATGATGGAGCCATGAGTGTGGAAGAGAAATTGCAAGCGCTGCTTGCCGAGGGCAAAGACGCAGCGCCCATACGGGTGTCGCTTGCGCAGGCGTGTCTGGCACGCGGTAATACCGCTGATGCCATTACCAATCTCAAACGTGCAATCGAGCTCAACGCGAACTACTCGGCGGCCTGGAAACTTTACGGACGTGCGCTGCTCAATGCCGGGCGCGAACGCGAGGCAGGTGCCGCCTGGAAGCAAGGTATTGATGTGGCTGCGCAGCGTGGCGACCGTCAGGCCGAGCGCGAAATGAGCGTTTTCCTGAGACGGCTGGAAAAACAATCACCATGACCGATTCTTACGAATTGCCGGGAGAACATACCCGCAAGGCGCCGGCCAAGGACAGCCTGCTGTCGCGCGAGTCGTGGAAGATTTTCCAGATCATGGCCGAGTTTGTCGAAGGCTATGAACGTCTGGCGCAAATTCGGCCTTCGGTGTCCATTTTCGGTTCGGCGCGTATCGGTGCCGGACACCCGTATTACCGGATGGGCGAAGACCTGGGCTTCGAATTATCGCGCGCCGGGTTTACCGTGGTAACCGGTGGTGGCGGCGGCTTGATGGAGGCTGCCAACAAGGGCGCATTCCGCGGCAAATCGCCTTCGGTCGGGCTCAACATCCAGTTGCCGCACGAACAGAAAGGCAATCCGTATCAGGACATCAGTCTGACCTTCCGGCATTTTTTCGCACGCAAGGTGATGTTCGTGAAATATGCTTCCGCCTACGTCATTCTGCCTGGCGGTTTCGGCACCATGGACGAGTTCTTCGAAATCCTGACGTTGATTCAGACCGGCAAGAGCCGTCATATTCCCATCATCCTCATGGGCACTTCGTTCTGGACGGGGCTGCTCGAATGGTTCCGCGAACAATTGTTGGCAGCGGAAACCATCGCCGCCGAGGATCTGAATCTTGTGAAGGTGGCCGATGAACCGGCGTCGGTAGTGGAGTTGATCTTCGAGCATTACGGAGAGCGCGGTTTCCAGCCCTCGCCCGAGGAACGCGAGATGATGCTCGAACTGTAGGCTTTGGGGGGGCTGGGTGTCATCTTTCCAAATGGCAGGGCAGATATAAAAATGGCCCCGGCCGAAGCCGGGGCCAAGCCCCTCGGAGGAGATTGCGATCCTCGAAGTGGTACTCCGATCGGCGGATCCGGTGGATCGGGCGCCTCACGCAATCCTCGGGTACAGCTTGGCACATGTTTTTCGGAAAGTCTGTAGGATTTTCCATACAAATACATTTTCCTGGTGATATGCATGATTGGTTTGCTGCAACGCGTGAGTGAGGCCGCCGTGGAAGTGGAAGGCGAGACGATTGCCCGTATTGGCGCCGGACTGCTGGTATTCATCTGCGTCGAACGCGGGGATTCCGAGGCCGAGGTCGAACGCATGGCCGAGCGCTTGCTGGGTTATCGCGTTTTTTCGGATGGCGCCGGACGGCTCAATTGCAGCGTAATGGATGCCGATGGAGATCTGTTGCTGGTGCCGCAATTCACTTTGGCCGCCGATACTCACAAGGGCATGCGCCCGAGCCTGGGGCGTGCCGCGGCGCCGGAGCGCGGCGCCGAGTTGTTCGAACAGTTGGTGAGGCAGACACGGGAGCAGTATGCCCGGGTACAGGCAGGGCGCTTCGGTGCCCACATGCGCGTAGCGCTAATTAACGATGGTCCGGTGACCTTCTGGCTTGAGACCGGTAGAGGTGGGGCCGCTTAGCAGCTGCCGCTTGTGCCGTTTGCGTCACGGCGGTAACATTCCAGTCTTCATGTGGAGGACGCATGAATTATTTTTTGTTCACGCGAGAGGCAAGGGATATGAAATTGCATACGGTTGGAATTGCGCTTTTGCTGGCTGCAGCGCCTTGGGCCGCTCAGGCCGCCAAAGCGCCGGACTTGTCGCACGTCATCAATCCAGGCGAATGGGCCTATACGGTCGATGCGAACATGCAGATTGGTCAAATGGCCATTCCGGCCAAGAAGCTGTCAAACAAGAAGTGCATTACGCAAAAGGATCTCGACAAAAGCAAGAGCTGGTTCGCCAAATCCAACAAGCAGTGCACCTTGAAGAAAATTAGCTATGCCGGGAAAGTTTTGACGTTTACCCAGAAGTGCCAGGTAAGTGGCGGCGATATGACGTTGAAAGGCAACATGACGATCGATTCGCGTACCGCCTATCACGGTGTGATCGACACGACGGGCAGTGTCGGTGGGCAGAACGTCACGGGCCAGACCACGATCAAGGCGCATCGCACGGGCGGGTGCACGGCGGCAACGGGCGGCAAGTAGGCATCCGAGGCTCGGCGTCAAGCGCGATGGACTATCATGAACGCATGATGATAGCCATACGGCAGGGCCTTTGAAACTCGCGCCAACCGGGTTGGCGAAGGCACTGGGCACCGGACTCAAGCCGGTCTATGTCATTCTCGGCGAAGAACCCTATGCTGCCCAGGAGGCGGCGGATGCCGTGCGCGAAGCCGCACGTGCCAAGGGTTATGCCGAGCGTGCACTGCTGTTCGTGGAAACCGGATTCAGCTGGGACGAGTTGCATGCCGAAGCGGCCAACGGTGGGTCGCTGTTCGGCGACAAACGGCTGATCGAGGTCAAGATCGCCAATGGTCGGGTCGATGCCGCGGGGCAGGCGGCCATCGCCGAGTATGCCGCCGATCCGCCACCCGATACGTTGCTGCTTGTCGTGGTGCTGGGTGCCGACTACCGACTCTTCAAATCGGCCGGCGCTCGCAAGCTGGCCGAGGTGGGCGTTGTGGTCGAATGCAAACCATTGTCCGCCAACGAACTGGTGCACTGGATCAAGGGACGGCTGAAGGCGTGCGGCATGGAGGCACCGGAGGCGGGCATTGCGCTCATCGCCGACAGCGCCCAGGGCAACTTGCTGGCCGCAGCCCAGGCGGTGGAGCGCCTGTCCCTGCTCGGTGCAGAGGGCACGGT
>JBOHZI010000060.1:0-10625 GCA_050738295.1 Gammaproteobacteria bacterium | reverse complement strand
GTCCAGAACGCCACCACCACGCTCACACTGGCCTATGCCCCCAGCGGTGCCCGTTACCGATCTGAACTCCAGGATTCCACAGGCACGACCACGGTGTGGTACGTGGCGGGCGGAGCCTTTCGTATCGAGCAGAAGCCGGACGGCACGGTCGCCTACCGCCAGGCGGTGGTGGTGGGTGGCGTAGTGGTGGTGGGAATTACCACATCAGCATTCTAAACAAGTGGCTTGAGGCCGACGGCGGCACGTAGTTCAGCAAGGTAGGGTTTTGCTTGCGCGCGTGCCCGCTCGGCGCCCTCACGCAGAATAACTTCAATTTTTCCGGGGTGCGCAGTCAGTTCGGCGTAGCGTTCGCGCGGCTCGCACAGCATATCGTCCAGGTATTCGAACAGTAACTGCTTGGCCTCACCCCAGCCGATGCCTTCACGGTAGCGTTTGGCCAGCGCCGCGCTTTCTTCGGCTGTGGCGAAGGCACGGTACAAGCTGAACAGGGTGGAAGTCTCGGGATCCTTGGGTTCTTCCGGCGGCGTGGAATCGGTCTTGATGCGCATGATGAGTTTGCGCAGCTTTTTGGATTCACAGAACAGCGGGATGATGTTGTCGTAACTCTTCGACATCTTGCGTCCATCGAGTCCGGTGATGACAGCAGATTCCTCATGCACCAATGCTTCCGGTAGCACCAGATGCTCGCCGAAGTGATGGTTGAAGCGGGCCGCGATATCGCGCGTCATTTCCAGGTGCTGCAACTGATCGCGTCCTACAGGCACGTGGGTGGCCTTGAACATGAGAATGTCCGCCGCCATCAGTACCGGGTAGTTGTACAGCCCCATGGTGATCGCACGGTCCGGATCGTCGCTCAGACCGGCCTCGATATTGGCGGCCACTGCGGCCTTGTAGGCATGAGCGCGATTCATCAGGCCCTTGGCGGTCAGGCACGACAGCATCCAGGTCAGCTCGAAGATTTCCGGAATATCGGATTGGCGATACAGCAGCACGCGTTCGGGGTCGAGCCCGAAGGCGAGCCAGGCAGCGGCAATGTCAAGCGTCGAACGTTCCAGCGCGGTCGGATCCCAGACGTTGATCAGTGCGTGGTAATCAGCCAGAAAGTAGAACGCCTGCACATTCGGATCGAGGCTGCCTTCGATGGCGGGGCGAATGGCGCCGGCGAGGTTACCCAGATGCGGTGTGCCCGTCGTCTTGATGCCGGTCAGCAGAATGCGCGGTTTAGAACCCATCTCAAAATACCTCGCGAGCCGCGTTGCGAGCCCTGCGCCGTGCCATCAAGGCGCAAGCCGCAGGGCGTGGTGGTTCCACGGGCAAGGCTTGCAACGCAGAGGGCGCGGCGCAGGACCGCAACCCGCAGGGACGGGGCGGATTGTGCCCGCGGCTTTGTCGCACCTCGCTTATTTGGAATAACCAAACTGCGTTTGGCGCTTCGCGCCGCGAACACAATCCGCCGCCGTCGCGGCCGCGAGGTATTTTGAGATGGGTTCTAGTCATTTAAGAGGTTCCGATCTATTTTTCGTGTGCCGTGGGTTTGTGCTGCGCGGGTTCCTCGAAACGGAGCAAGACAACGCCGCTTTCGTTGGTTTCGACGATCTCTCCCCGATGACCGTTAATGTCCACTGTGGCTCCGCTTTCCGGCATGGTTTCGAGTTGCTCCAGTACCAGTCCGTTCAACGTACGTGGCCCGTCGGTGGGCAACTTCCAGCCCAGGTGCTTGTTCACGCGTCGCACACCGAGATAGCCCGGAACCAGCACACTGCCGTCGGGTTCACGAACGATCACTTCCTGCTCGTCCCTGCGGACTTGATTCAATTCGCCTGCAATTTCCTGCAGCACGTCTTCCAGCGTCAGCAGACCGAGTATGTCGCCATATTCGTCGACCACCAGCGCCCAGCGTTTATTACGCTGGCGAAAGTTTACCAACTGACGGGCCAGTGTTGTACCTTCGGGAACGAAATAGGGCTCTCGGCTCAACGCTTCCAGCTGTGCCGGGTCGAAGTCGCCGTTGGCGAGGCTGACCGCGAGATCGCGCATGTGAACCACGCCCACAGTGTCTTCGATGCGCGAGCGATAGAGCGGTAGACGGCTGTGCCGACTGGCAACCAATTGGCGACGTACTGACTCGCCGTCCTGGCCAATGTCGATGCCCTCGATCCGGCTGCGTGGCACCATCACGTCCTCGACGGTAGCCTCTTCCAGTTCCAGTACACCGAGCAGCATCTGCTGACGGCGTGCCTGGTGCTGACCGGATTCCATTACCAGCGTGCGCAACTCGTCACGGGTGAGGCCGATTTCTTCGACCTTGTCCAGGCGCAATCCGAACAAAAACAGTAACCCGTTTGCACACAGATTGAGCACCCATACGATGGGATAGAGCACTTTGAGTAGAACGATCAGGACGTAACTGACGCCAAACGCGATCGGTTCCGGCTTGAGCGCTGCGAGCGTCTTCGGTGCGATCTCCGCAATAATCAGCATCACGAAGGTGAGAATTCCGGTGGCGATCGCCACCGTGCGGTCACCGCCCAGACGCAGTGCGAGCACGGTAGTGACCACCGAGGAGAGAATGTTCAGAAAATTGTTGCCGAGCAGGATGATGCCGAGTACCCGATCGGGCCGCTGGAGCAGGCGTTCGGCAATGCGCGCGCCACGGTGTCCATGCCGCGCCAGATGTCGCAGCCGGTAGCGTCCGAGACGCATCAGCGCGGTTTCGGAGGCGGAGAAAAAGGCCGACCCCAGAATCAGGCCGGCAAGAATCGGGAAATACGCCCAGGTAGGCAAAGCGTTCAATTAACCGAATTATCGAGTAACGGGGCTTAGGTTAGCATTCCGGACGACGATGAAGCCCCGTGTGCGGACGAGCCTTGGTCGGGGCTCGGGGAAGAAGCGGTTAATTCGGAGGTTCCTTAACCTGGGCGCCTGGCCGCAGCAGTGCTCACTATGCAGTCGCGACCACGGTCTTTAGCCGTGTACAGGTTATCGTCGGCGGCCCGCACCAGTGCCATGCCGTTACGGGCATCGTTGGGCCAGGTCGCGGTTCCGATGGAAACCGTGAGCGGGTGGTTTTTCAGGCGGGTCTTGCGCACGGCTCTGACGATGCGAG
Organism: Gammaproteobacteria bacterium; assembly: GCA_050738295.1. Lineage (GTDB taxonomy): Bacteria > Pseudomonadota > Gammaproteobacteria > JAKDMP01 > JAKDMP01 > JBAUSV01. Next base: position 7,519 of record JBOHZI010000060.1, on the reverse strand, counting down.
CCAGCACCTGGTGAGCATCCTGCGCCGATGTTTCCGGCATTAATACCGCCAGCTCGTCGCCGCCATGCCTGAACAGGAGGTCGCTTGCGCGCAGTCCGCGTTTCAGGCGCAGCGCGATCAGGATCAGAACCTTGTCGCCGAAATCGTGACCGAACGTATCGTTGATGTGCTTGAAGTGGTCGATATCGACGATAGCCAGCGTGAGGGGATGCCGGTACCGGTGCGCTCGCTGTAGTTCCTCGACAAGGCGCATGTTGAAATAGGTGCGGTTAAAGGCGCCGGTCAGGCTATCGGTTCCTGCCAGGCGGCTGATATAGGAGATGCGCTTCACCAGCACCGCGGCCAGAATGCCGGCTGCTCCCATCAAGGCCATGCGGCTGATCTGCGCGAACCAGTCGAAATAGCCGTAGCCTGCTGCGGCAAAGCCGGGATCGATGAAGTTCCAGCGCAAATCGGCGTACAACGCGATGGCGAAGTATTCGCCGATGGCGACCAGGGTTACCAGGACCACGATGCCGCGACGCGGACGCAGCGCACTGATGCCAATCGCGAGCAGATAGAGCGCCCACAACACGCGACTGTTGGCCGCTACCAACGGATCGCCGAAGCCCAAAAAGGCGAGCAACACCGCAGAGACAAGCGTGACATCAGCCACGCCGGTCATATAGGACAGCCACGGATGCAAGCGCGTATTACGTGCCAACAGATAAAAAACGAAGGCCACGACCAGCGCCGCGCCGGCTGCGCCAAACCCGATCAGCAGATCGGGGTTGAACGTTCGGGTACGCACAAGCTGAAAGATCGGCAGGGCACACAGGCAGACGACCAGTCCCAGGCGTGCCTGGGCCACGGCATGTTCGCCGCCCACTGCAAAGGCGAACACATGCTCCTCGGCCTCCAGGTTTTTAGATTTCATGCGGATGATAAAAGCGACGGGTTTTTAGCCATTGGGAGTTTGTCTTTTGAGCGCCCAGTGTACGTGTTCGCGCACCAGCTCGCTGGCATGCCGGCTGCGCCCGGCGAGCGCCGCGTATACGCGTGCTGAGCGCGGCGCATTGCCCAGGGCGACGGCCACGTTGCGCAGAAAGCCGGCGTAGCCGACGCGCCGCAACGGATTACCCTCGGTTTCGTTCAGAAAACGCTGCTCGCTCCAGGCAAACAGCTCGACCAATTGTGGGGCCAGCAAGGCTTCGCGGGGCAGGAACGCCGCCTCGCGGGAACGCTGTGCGTGCCGATTCCACGGGCACACCAGTTGGCAATCGTCGCAGCCGAACACGCGGTTGCCGATCAGCGGGCGCAAAGGTTCGGGAATCGGGCCGCTGTGCTCGATGGTGAGGTAGGCGATGCAGCGCCGCGCATCGAGCTGGTAGGGCGCCACGATGGCTTGTGTGGGACACACGTCTATGCAGCGGGTACAACTGCCACAGTGCGCGCTGGCCGGTGCGTCAATGGGCAGTGGCAGGTCGGTATAGATCTCGCCCAGAAAAAACCACGATCCGGCAGTGCGATCCAGCACCAGCGAGTGTTTGCCTACCCAGCCGAGCCCCGCCTTGGCTGCCAGCGGTTTTTCCAGCACCGGCGCACTGTCGCAGAACACGCGATAGCCGGTCGGGCCCACCGTGTCTTCGAGCCGCGTCGCCAACCGTTGCAAACGCTTGCGGATCAGCTTGTGATAATCACGCCCCAGTGCGTAACGTGCAATGTAGGCCCGCTCGGGATCGGCCAGGTTGCTCAGCGCCTCGCCCTGGGTGGTGGAGAGATAATTCATGCGCACCGTAATCACGCGGACCGTCCCGGGCACCAGTTCGTCCGGGTGCGTACGCTTGCTGCCATGGCTCTGCATCCAGCTCATCTCGCCGTGGTGCCCGGCATCGAGCCACGCCTGCAGATGTTGTTCGGGTTGCGTCAACTCGGCATCAGCCACGCCCAGCGCATCGAAGCCCAGATCCTTTGCCCAGCTTTCCAGTTGTTCGCGCACGTCGCCAAGCGCCTGAGTATCAAGCGTTTGTGCGGCGGGTTTGGTTGAGGTGCTCACCCTATAATGATCGCATGGAGCCGTTACCGATTGCGCTGTATGGCGCCCACGACCTGGCCGAAATCGATCGGCGCGCGCAGGCGCAGGGGCTGGCAGGCGCCACCCTGATGCAGCGCGCGGGCGAGGCCGCCTTTCGCGCCATTGCCGCGCGCTGGCCGGGCGCCCGCCGCTGGCTGGTGTATGCCGGGGGCGGCAACAACGGCGGCGATGGCTATGTGGTGGCGCATGAAGCCTTGCGGGCGGGTTTCGAGGTGATGGTGGCCGTGCTCAAGCCGCCGCGTGAAAGTTCCACCGCGGCCGGTAAGGCCACGGCCTACGCGCAGGCGAGCGGAAGATGCATAGCCTGGAACGAAGCAGTGCCCGCAAATGCGGACGTACTGGTCGATGCCTTGTTCGGCATCGGACTCGACCGTGCACTGGAGGGCGATGCAGCGGCAGCGGTACAAGCGATCAATGCCGCCGGCACACCGGTAGCCGCCATCGATTTACCCTCCGGCCTGCACGCCGATACCGGTGCCGCTCTCGACACGGCGGTGCAGGCCGCGCTGACTATTACGTTCATTGGACTCAAGCCGGGGTTGTTCACCGGCGTCGGTTCGCACCTGAGCGGGCGTCTGGTTTTCGCCCGTCTCGGCGTGCCGGACACTGTCGAAGAGGGCCTGCAACCGATAGCCCGGCGCATCACCGAATCATTACTTAAAACAGACCTGCCGCACCGTGAACGCGACGCCCACAAGGGGCGCTTCGGTCATGTGCTGGTGGTCGGTGGCGAGACCGGCACTGGCGGCGCCGTCATCCTGGCTGCCACGGCGGCGCTACGTAGCGGCGCGGGGCTCGTGAGCGTGGCAACGCGGCCCGCTCATGTGTCGGCGTTGCTCGCTGCCCGACCCGAGATCATGGCGCACGGCATGGACGAAACAGCATCGCTGTCCGCCATCGCCCCGCGCGCCAACGTAGTGGCGCTGGGCCCCGGACTGGGACAGACCGAGTGGAGTCGCGGATTGTGGCAAGCGGCACTCGAACGCGAAGGCGTCAAGGTTGTCGATGCCGATGCGCTCAATCTGCTGGCGAAGCAAGCCATGAAACGTGACGACTGGATACTTACGCCGCACCCGGGCGAGGCGGCGCGTCTGCTCGAAACCGATGTCTCCGCGATAGAAAACGACCGCCCCGCGGCGGTGCGCGCACTGGTCGAACGTTATGGCGGCGTCGCCGTCCTGAAAGGTGCCGGTACGCTGGTCGCCAGTGCCAATGAAAAGACGCTGTGGTTGTGCGACCGGGGCAACCCCGGCATGGCCTCCGGCGGCATGGGCGATGCACTTACCGGGATCATCGCTGGGCTGCTGGCCCAGGGGCTCGCGCCGTTCGATGCGGCGCGCCTCGGCGTCTGGTTGCACGCCACGGCGGGAGACAAGGCCAGCCTCGATGGCGAGCGAGGTTTGCTTGCGAGTGATCTGATCGCTGAACTTCGTAGTCTGGTCAACGCGTGAACAACGAGACGGAATATTTGCTGGTCGATGCCGATGCCACCGAAGCGCTGGGCCGTCATCTGGCGGGGCTGGTTCCCGATGGGGGTATGGCGCTTGCATTAAGCGGCCCGTTGGGCGCGGGCAAGAGTTCGCTGGCACGGGCATTGCTGCGCGGGCTGGGTGTTGACGGCGCGATTCCCAGCCCGACCTACACCCTGGTCGAGCCTTACACGGTGCATGGACGTGAGGTGTATCACGTGGATCTGTACAGAATCGGTGAAGCCGAGGAGCTGGAAATGCTGGGCGTGGTCGAGTTGGCGGTAGGCGCCGTGCTGCTTGTCGAATGGCCGGAACGGGATGCCGCTCACCGGTTGCATTTCGATTTGACTGTGGCGCTAGCGCATCGGGACTGCAGCCGCGGCGTGCAATTTCTCGCTCACACGCCGGCCGGCGAAAAATTCGCTCACGCCGCAATGGAGTGGCTGCAATGATCAGAACCCATCTCAAGATACCCCACGAGCCGCGTTGCTGCCCCTGCGCCGCGCCATCAAGACGCAAGCCGCAGCGCGTGGTGGTTCCACGGGCAAGGCTTGCAACGCAGAAGGTGTGGCGCAGGGACGCAATCCGCAGGGACGGGGCGGATTGTGCCCGCGGTTTTGTCGCACCTCGTTTATTGGGAATAACCCAACCGCACTCGGCGCTTCGCGCCGCGAACACAATCCGCCGCCGTCGCGGTCGTGAGGTATCTTGAGATGGGTTCTATACATGTCCTATCGCCGGACCTGGTCAGCCAGATCGCCGCGGGCGAGATCATCGAACGTCCGGCCTCGATTGCGAAAGAGCTGATCGAGAACAGTCTCGACGCCGGCGCCGGGCGCATCGAAATCGCGATCGAAGGCGGTGGCGTACGCAAACTCACGGTAACCGATAACGGTAGCGGCATCGCGCACGAAGAACTGCTGCTGGCCCTCACGCCGCACGCCACCAGCAAGCTCGATGCGGCGCCGGCCCTGGAACATATTTCGAGTTTCGGTTTCCGCGGCGAAGCGCTGGCGAGCATCGCTCAGGTGGCGCGCGTACGTCTCACCTCGCGCACGTCCGAAGCGTCGAGCGCGTGGCAACTCGAAGCGACCGACGGGCACGGCGAACGCGAACCCAAACCTGCGGCGCATCCGCCCGGCACCACCATCAGTGTCGAAGAATTGTTTTATGCGGTGCCGGCCCGACGCAAGTTTCTGCGTCGCGAAGCCACCGAAGCCGCACACATCGGCGAGGCCGTGCGCCGGCTTGCACTGGCGCATCCGGCCGTCGGGTTCCGTTTCCTGCGCGGCACACGCGTTGCGCTCGATGCGCCGCCCGGCACGGCGGCGGAGCGGGTGAGGGCAGTGCTCGGTGCCGATTTTGCCGACAACGTGCTCAACGTCGAATACACGGCTGGGCCACTCACCATTACTGGCTGGGTGGAACGCCCGGTGCATGCCGCCGGTCGCGCCGATCCGCAGTACCTCTACATCAACCAGCGCTGGGTGCGCGACCGCGCCGTAGCCCACGCCATCCTCGACGCCTACCGCGACGTGCTCTTCCACGGTCGCCAACCGGCCTGGGTGCTCGCCATAGAAATGCCGCCGGAGCTGGTTGACGTCAACGTGCATCCGGCCAAAAACGAAGTGCGTTTTCGCGACCAGCGGGCGGTGTACGGCGCGGTGCGCGCGGCCGTCGCGGCAGCACTGGAAACCACGCGTCCTGCATCGGCGTCCCCGGCGACGACAAGCGGGTCGGCACCACGGCGGGACACGCGACCGTCCGCGCCCGAACCTCGCAACGCGAGCTTCGACTGGACTACGCTCGCGGTCGGTGAAAACAAGCCCGATTACGTGCCACCTGCGGCGCGACCCGAACTCGCAGCAAAGGCTGAGACGGAAGCGCTGCCCACAGGCGGACTGGGTCGTGCACTCGGTCAGTTGGGCACGCTCTATATCGTCACCGAAACCGACGACGGCCTGGCCCTGGTCGATACGCATGCCGCCCACGAACGCGTGCTCTTCGAGCAGCTCAAGGCGGCCTGGGACGGAGGCGGGCGCACGGCGGCGCAGACCCAGCTCGTACCCACCGAGGTGCGGCTCGATTCCGTGTCGGTAGAGCGTTTGCTGGAAGCCGATGAATTGCTGCAACGGCTGGGTTTCGAACTGGATCGCATCGGTCCCGCGGCGGTTGCGGTGCGCGCGGTACCCGCCGTGCTCGAACGGGTGGAACCGGCGGCGCTGATCCGTGAACTGGTCGAAGCTCTGGACAACGAGGCCGCGGGGGAAACCTTCGTGGCCGCGGCGGCGGATCGCGTGCTGGCCGATGTGGCGTGCCGTGCTGCCGTGCGTTCCGGGCGTCGTCTCACCGTGCCGGAAATGGACGCCTTGCTAAGAGCCATGGAAACCACGCCGCGTGCCGATCAGTGCAACCATGGTCGTCCGACCTGGATCCGCCTGAGCATTGCCGATCTCGACCGGCTGTTCCTTCGTGGCCGCTGAAAGAAGGACTGAGTTCGGAGTGCTGAGTGCTAAGGATTCGGCGCTAGTCACCCAGCACTCAGCACTTAGCACTAATCGAAAGTCACGAATGGACATGCTCAAGCCGTTGCAATGAAGATAGACAAGAAACCCGAAGTTTTGTGCATCATGGGGCCGACCGGCAGTGGCAAGAGTGCGTTGGCACTGGAACTGGCCGAACGTGTTCCAGCCGAGATCGTGAGCGTCGATTCGGCCATGATCTATCGCGGCATGGACATTGGCACCGACAAACCCTCACGCGCGGTGCGCGAGCATATTCCACATCACCTCATTGACATCCGCGACCCGGCCGAACGCTATAACGCCGCACGCTTCGTTACCGATGCCACAGCGGCCATCGCAGCCATTACCGCACGCAAAAAACTGCCGATCCTGGTCGGTGGCACGTTCCTCTACTTCCGCGCTCTGGTGCAAGGTCTGTCTGCGATGCCGGGCGCCGATCCTGCGCTTCGCGCCGAACTGCAAGCCGAAGCCGAGACCCGTGGCTGGCCCGCACTGCACGAAGAGCTGGCACGGATCGACCCGGCCACGGCAGCACACATCGCACCGGGCGATACGCAGCGCCTGGAGCGCGCACTGGAATTGGCACGCCTGACCGGCGAAGCACCGAGCCGGCTGCATACCGAAAGTCGCAAAGGTGCTGCTTTCGATTTCATGAAAATCGCCTTGTGGCCCGAGGATCGCACCGCCTTGTCTGAAAGATTGGCAAAAAGATTTTCGCGCATGCTGGAACAAGGCCTGTTGCGCGAGGTCATAACCTTGCGTGAACGAGGAGATCTCGACGAATCCTGTCCAGCCGTGCGTGCCGTGGGGTATCGCCAACTATGGCATTACCTCAACGGCGCCTGCGATCTGGCCGAGGCCGAACGGCGCGCGGTGGTGGCTACCCGTCGCTATGCAAAGCGACAGATGACGTGGCTGCGCAGTGAGTCCGGCGTCATTCGTGTGCCGACCGGAGAAACCGCGCCAGAGGCGGCGTTGGCGGCAATGAAGGCAGGGTTCGACCACGCATTCGAGGGGCTTGGCCGTGTTATTATTAATGGCCAACAGCAATAAATGTATTGCGCCCCAAACTACAACGAAAGGAGACGACAATGGCCAAGACGCATAACCTCCAGGATCCATTCCTCAACCTGCTGCGCAAGGATCGCGTGCCGGTGAATGTGTACCTGGTCAACGGCATCAAGCTCACCGGACAGATCGAGGCCTTCGATCAGTTTGTGATCGTGCTCAAGAATGCAACCAGCCAGATGGTCTACAAGCACGCGGTTTCTACTGTTCAACCGGCGCGCCGCATTCAGATGCCGCGCTACGGCGAGGAAGAAGGCGAAGCTCAGGACTTCGAGCATGACGAAGCGCAGGACAGCGCTCCCGAAACGGTCGAGGAAACCGTCGAGGAATGATGTCTTGCCGATGAGGGCTTGACACCCATCGCCGAGCGTACGGTCATCGTG
>JBOHZI010000059.1:0-10671 GCA_050738295.1 Gammaproteobacteria bacterium | reverse complement strand
GTATTACTAACGAACTCGCTACGTCTTACAAGCGCACCCGCAGCCCGATCTCCACGACCTGATCCGCCGGGATGCGGTAGAAGGCCGATTCGTTCATCGAATTCCGCGACATGAAGGCAAACAACCGGTTGCGCCAGAGTAGCGGGTTATGAGTTTTCTTTGACGGCAGCAGTGTCGTGCGTCCAATGAAATAAGTCGTGTCTTCGAGATCCAGGTCGAGTTTGGGGACTTCGAGGTTCTTCAATTCGGAAGGAATGTTCGGCTCCTGCATGAAACCGTAATGCAGCACGATCCGCCAGATGCCCTCGTCGTAGGCCTTCGCCTCTACCCGCTCTTCGCGCGTGACCCGCGGCGTGTTTTCGGTCAGGACGCTGAGCAGTATCACCTGCTTGTGCAGGGTCTTGATGCGTTGCAGTTGGTGGCGGAGTGCCGGCGGGCTCGATTTGATATGGCGGGTGACAAATACCGCAGTGCCCGCCACACGTGCCGGTTTCGTTTCCCTGATTTCTTTCAGCAGCTTGTTGATCGATACCGCATCCTTTTCGACCTGCGCGGCCTGCAACTGACTGCCGCGGCGCCAGGTCCACATCAGGCCGAAGAACAGCACACCGACACTCAGCGAAAACCAGCCGCCTTTCGGCACCTTGGTCATGTTTGCGCCCAGGAAGGCAAGATCGACGACGAGGAACAGGACGAGAAACAGGATAGCCTGGATCCGGTTCCAACCGGCGTGTTCACGGGCCACGTTGAAGGCGAGAACGGTGGTCACGACCATGGTGGCGTTGACGGCGACGCCGTATGCCGCGGTTAGATTGTTCGAGGAGCGGAACAGGAGGACGAGGCCGATCGTGGCGATCATGAGCACCCAGTTGATGGCGGGAACATAAATCTGACCCTGGGTTTCGGTGGAGGTCTGGAGTACCTTGACGCGCGGCATCTGTCCCAACTGCACAGCCTGACGCGTGAGGGAAAAAGCGCCGGTGATTGTCGCCTGCGAGGCGATGATGGTGGCGGCAGTGGCTATCGCGACGAGCGGATAGAGCAGCCATCCGGGCGCGAGATGGAAAAACGGCTGTTTCGCCGATGCACCGCCGAGCAATAACGCGCCCTGACCGAAGTAGTTCAGCAGTACGGCAGGCAGCACGAAGGCGAACCAGGTGATCCGGATCGGCGGGCGGCCGAAGTGGCCGAGATCCGCATACAGCGCTTCTACGCCCGTGATCGCCAGTATGATCGCCGAGAGCACGAGGAAACCTGCAACGTGGTTGTGCATGAAAAATTCGACCGCATAAACGGGATTCGCGGCTGCGAGAATGCGTGGTTCGTGCACAATGCCCTTGATCCCGAGCGCCGCGATGAACGCAAACCAGAGCAGCATGACCGGCCCGAACACCCTGCCCACGCGGGCGGTGCCATGGCGTTGGAAGGAGAAGAGCAAAACGAGAATCACGATAGTCGCCGGTATGACGTAAGGCTGGAAGTGAGAATCGGCCACCTTGACGCCTTCTACGGCGCTCAGGATCGAAATCGACGGCGTAATCATCATGTCGCCGTAAAGGAGGGCGGCGCCGAACAGGCCGAACAGGATGAGCAGCCGGCGACGGCGCCTGTCGAGCTTGCTCCAGGGTCCGATCAGCGCAAGCAACGCGAAGGTGCCGCCCTCGCCGTTGTTGTCTGCACGCAGTATGAAAATGACGTATTTCAGGGACACGACGATGATAAGCGCCCACAGGATCAGGGACAGAATGCCGTAGATGTTTCCGGGCGTGGGGGAAATGGAGTAATCGCTGCCGAAACAGGTACGCAGGGCGTAGATAGGGCTGGTCCCGATGTCGCCGAAGACGACGCCGAGCGTCGCCAGCATGACGAGCGGCAGGCGTTTGCCCGAAGTGTTGTCCGCATCGGTTTTGGCCGATTCGGATTCATGCTTCTCCACGTCCGTGCGTGGGTCGCCCTTGTCTTTTTTGCTCATCGTTTCCTGGTCTTGTCGACCGGACAGCCCGGTGGTTATTCGTTGATTCGCGTTAGTATAATTCTAAAAATTGCTGGTCTATCTATCGGTCGTATCTCAGATAAGCGGTTTGATATGGTGGGTGCATAGCGTGTGCGGAATGGTCGTAAGATCGGCAAGCATCATGTCATCGGGTGCGCCTTCGACGTCGGTTAGTGCGTAACCAACTCCGCTGGTGGTGCCGAGATGCTGCCCGGCAATGTTCAGACCGTGCTCGGCGAGTACCTGGTTGATGGCGGCCAGCCGGCCCGGCATATTCTCGTGCAGATGCGTGATGCGGTGGGTGCCTTCCGGACGCGCTGCGGCCAGTTCCGGGAGATTCACACTGCCGATGGTCGTACCGTTGGCAAGATAGTCGGCGAGGCGCGAGGCGACATACTGGGCGATGTCGAGCTGGGCTTCCTCGGTACTGCCGCCGATGTGCGGCGTGAGGATCACATTCTCCAGCTCTGCAAGCGGGGTTTTGAAGGTGGCTTGTTTTTGCCCCGGTTCTTCGGGGTAGACGTCGAGCGCCGCACCGCGCAGACGGCCCGTGGCAATAGCGGTCGCAAGCGCTTTGGTGTCCACCACATAGCCGCGGCTGAGATTAAGCAGGATCGCACCAGGCTTCATCTGCGCAATAGCTGCGGCATTCATGAAGCCGCGGTTGGAGCCACGTCCGTCCACATGAAGGGTGACGACGTCGGCGTTGCCGAGCAGTTCGCCGAGCGAGGTGCATCTGGTGGCATTACCGATCGCGAGGCGTTCGGCCAGATCGAAATAGATAACCCGCATGCCGAGTGCTTCGGCCAATACCGAAAGCTGCATGCCGATCTTGCCGTAGCCGATGATGCCGAGCGTCTTGCCCCGGACCTCGTGACTGTGTGCAGCGGATTTATCCCAGCGCCCGGCGTGCATGGCGCGCATCTTGCCTGGCATATTGCGCAGCAGCAGAATGATTTCGGCGAGGGCCAGTTCGGCAACCGAGCGCGTGTTGCTGAACGGTGCATTGAACACGCCGATGCCGTGACGGGTGCAGGCCGACAGATCGACCTGATTGGTGCCGATACAGAAGGCGCCCACGGCCAGCAGGTGTGGTGCCTGCGCAAGCAGCTCGTTGGTGACATGGGTTTTGGAACGAATGCCCAGCAGCTCAACATCGGTCAGGTGTGCAGTCAATTCGTCCGCGGACGGACTGTTGGAGAGTAATTTCACCTCGAACCCCGCGGCTTGCAGCGATTCACGCGCGACCGGGTGAATACCTTCGAGTAACAGCGCGTGTTTCATCGCAGTGACTCGGCAGTGTTGATGACGGCCAGCACGGCTTCAAAGTTGGCGGCTACGCGGTGGGCTTTTCGGATCACTTCGGGTCGCTCCACGGTTTCTGTGTAGGCCAGGAAATCTGTGCATAGCTTACTGTGCCCCAACTCCAGATCGCTCATGCCGTCGCCGATGGCTACGGCCGGGCCGCGTAAGCCGAGTGTCCGCACCACGATCACTTTTCCGCCATCGGCAGCGAGCGGCTGACGCGCATCGAAGTCCAGCGTACCATCCGCGCGCTGGATCAACCGGTTGGCCAGTATATGTTCCGGTCCGATGCCGTAGTCGAATGCAACAGGGGCGATGTAGTCGTGAAAGCCGGCGCTCACGATATAGATGCGTTCGGCATGGCAACGAATAAAATCGCCATGGCGTCGAAAGGACGGGGAGACGAGGGTCTTGAGCGCCGCAATCAACGCCGGTAGATGTTCCGCGCGCGGTTGCAGCAACTCGAAACGGCGTGCCAATGCTTCGGCGAAGGGCAAGTGCCCTGCCATGCCGCGTGTGGTCAAATCACGGATCGCATCCAGCTTTGCGTCACGCTCTGCTGCTGGACGATCGTTCAGGGCGATTTCGGCGAGCAGTTCCAGTGACTCGACGGTGACGAACGTGCTGTCGAAGTCGATCAGTAGCCAGGGAATCGACATGGTGGCGAAGCTCTCCTAAAACTGACTGCGGCGCAGGGCGACGGTTGGTGCTACGCGCGTCAATCCGTAGGTAGCCACCAGGCCGGTCAGGCCGATGCCGATCGTACCGGCAAGTGCCCCGGCGAGTACCAGCCAGGCATCGAATCCTGCATCGAGATTGAACACCCAGCGCCCGAGCGCGTAACCGGTGCCCGCGGCTATGACGCCGGCGGCGAGACCGGCGAGGGCGCCGAGTGCCGTGAATTCTGTGGCTAGTGTGAGTACGAGCAATCGGCGTCGCGCTCCGAGTACGCGCAGCAGGGCGAGTTCGCGGATACGTTCATCGCGTATCGCCTGCAGTGCGGCGAGCAGTACCAGCAGGGCAGCAGCGAGTGCCAGTGCAAAGATCGCGGCAAGTGCGAGTGCGGCATGGCGCAGCAAATTCTGAATGGCATCGAGGATGGTGCCGACATTGATGATGGTGAGGTTGGGAAAGCGGTGCAGGAGCTTGAGCAACGAGCTCTCGTCGTTGCCGGCATGTATTGCCGTTATCCAGGTTTTGGGGTAGCCGTCGAGAGTGCCCGGCGGTGTTACCAGAAAGAAATTTGGCTCGAAACTTTGCCACTTGATCTCGCGCAGACTGGTTATATGCAAGGTAAGTGGCTGGCCGGCGACGGTGAAAGTGAGCGCATCGCCGAGTTTGACGTGCAGGTGTTTGGCCCAGTCGCTGTCGGTCGATACCGAGTGGCGGTCGGCATCCCCGGCGCGCCACCAGTGTCCGGCCACGATGCGGTTTCCCGTGCCCACCTTCGCGCGCATGCTCAGTGTTTGTTCGCGTTGCAGAAGCTCGTGTCCATGGTGATCCTTGATACGCTTTTCCCACTGAGCTACCGGTGTGCCGTCGATCGCGCTAAGTCGGGCGCGGACCATGGCATACATCGGTGGAGGTGTGCCATCGTTATGGGCTAGGAAGTCGGTGACCGGCGCGCGTTGCGCGTCCTGAATGTTGACGATGAAATGATCCGGCGCGTTGGCCGGCAAGCGGGCCCGCCAAGTGGCCGTGAGGTCGTGGCGCACGCCAGTCAGAAGCAGGATGACGCTCAGGACCAGACCGAAGGCGATCAATTCGCCGAGGCTGCGCGCGCGGTTCCGGGCCAGATTGCCCAGCCCGTAACGCCAGGCCGGACGCAGCCGAACCGAGGGGGCTCCGAGCAGGCGCAGCGAGAGATAGCCGATGCCGCCGACGATTACGGCAAGCCCGATGCCGGCGGCGAGCGTCCACAGGGTGAGGCCGATACGGCCCGCGCCCTGCGTGAACAGCAGCGCGAGCAAGGCGAGCAGTGCAGCCGAGAATTGCAGGCCGGAGTGGCGCCGGTTGCGTACTTCACCGCGTAACAATTGCACCGGCCGTGTGGCGGGCAGCGCGAGCATGGGCGCGAGCCAGAATCCGGCGGCGAGAATGGCGACGGTAATGGGTGCGCTGAACAACGCCGTCAGGGGCGCGGGCGCCAGATCCAGGTGAAACCAGTGCGCGCCGAGCGCACCGAAACCGCGGGCCAGTCCCCACCCCAGGGCGCCGCCGACCAGGCTGGCAGCGAGCGCGAGATAGAGCAGCTCCAGCGTGTAAAGGCCGCGTACCGTGCCGCGGCTCGCGCCCAGGGTTTTCAGAATAGCGACGCTGCGGCGTTGGCGCGAAAGATAATGTCGGGCGCACTGGATGAGGGCGGCAGCGGCAATCAGCAGCGTCGTCAGTACCGCGAGGCGCAGAAAATCGAGCGTGGTGGTGAGCGGAGCGCGCAGGCCGGGGCTGACGTCGTTGATGTCGCGCAGCGTGGCACCCGCAGGCAGCAGGGGTTTGACCTGGGCGCGAAAGCGTTGCAGTGCCTGCGGTGTACCGGCGAAAAGCAGTTCATGGCGGATGCGGCTCTGGGTGCCGGCCAGGCCGGTTTGGGCTAGGTCCGAGCGGTTCATGATGAGCAGCGGCGCGATGCCGGTGAGATCGAGGGTGGCGCCAGGCGCGCGCACGATGAGTGCCGCAATGCGGAATTGGCTGTGCCCGAGCGTTAGTGTGTCGCCGGCGCTTTGCCCCAGAGAGGCAACCAGAGCCGGGCTGGCCCACACCGAGCCCGGTGGCGGAACGCCGCTGGCGTTTCTGGTAGGCGCGTCTTGTCGAGTCCTCAATTCGACGGTGCCGCGCAAGGGGTAGGGTGCGGCGAGTGCACGCACGCTGGCGAGTTTGAGCCGCTCGCCGGCCACGGCGACGGTCGGGAAGCTCGTTTCGGTCGTGGTGGTGAGCCCGAGTCGCTGGCCCAGTGTGGTCAGTGATGATGGCAGCGGATCGTGGGAACGTACCACCAGATCCGCGCCGAGAGCACCATCAGCCGCCTGATTGACGGTGCGTTCGAGCTGGGCTGAGAACAGGGCGATCCCGCTGGTCACCGCGGCGGCCAGGGTCAACGTGGCGAGCGCCAGGCGCAATTCGCCGCTCAGCCCGCGCCGAAACCATAACCACGCACGGCGAGTCATGCTCACGTGCGGGCCAATGTGCCGTTTTCGAGGATGAATTGGCGTGAGCAGCGGCGGGCCAGGCGTTCGTCGTGAGTGGCGAGTATCAGCGTGGTGTGGTGCTCAGCCTGCAAGCTGAAGAGCAGATCGATAATGCGTTCACCGTTCACGGTGTCGAGGTTGCCGGTGGGCTCGTCGGCGAACAGCAGTTCGGGCCGCGGCGCAAACGCACGGGCGATGGCGACGCGTTGTTGTTCGCCGCCGGATAGCGTGGACGGAAAATGATGCGCGCGGGTGCCGAGTCCCACGGCGTCCAGTGCCGCTTTTGCGGCCGTAGAGGAATCATCGACGCTGCCGAGTTCGGCGGCGATGCGCACATTTTCTTCGGCCGTGAGTCGGGGCAGCAGGTTGAAGTCCTGAAACACGAAACCGACGCGGCCCGCGCGCAATTCAGCCCGTGCATCTTCGTCCAGTCCGCCGAGTGCGTGGCCGAATAGCCGAACTTCGCCCCGGGTAGGCGCATCGAGCCCTGCAAGCAAGGCCAGCAGGGTGGTCTTGCCCGAACCGGATGGGCCGATAACGGCTATTGCCTCGCCGTGTTCGACACTCAGCTCGATGTCCTTGAGGATAGCCAGGGGCCCGTCGGGGCTGGTAACCTCTTTACCCAGATGGTTTGCACTGAGTACATGGGCGATGCGGTCAGTTTCCAGAGTGGTTGCGGCAGGGGTCATGGTGTGTCTGTTCCTTGGCGTGGCGGCGCGCGGTGGCGAATCGCCGGCGCCGGTGTTGCTGGTGGTCGGCGACAGTCTGAGTGCAGCTTACAAGATACCCGTCGCCAGCGGCTGGGTACACTTGCTTTCTGAGAGGTTGACCCGGCACGGCTACAACTATCACGTAGTCAATGCCAGCATACCCGGCAACACCACGGCCGACGGCCTGTCCCGACTGCCGAGTGAACTGAAACGCAATCGACCGGTAATTGTCATTATCGCGCTCGGTGGCAATGATGGCCTGCAAGGTTTGCCGCTAAAGCAGATGCAGGACAATCTCAGTCACATGATCGAGTTGTCCCGCCATGCCGGAGCGCGAGTGCTACTGGTCGGCGTGCGCATGCCGCCTAATTACGGGGTGATCTATACGCAGCGTTTTGCCGCGGTCTATAAAACGCTCGCCCAAAAGACCGGCGTGAAGCTGGTGCCGGAAATCCTCGCCGGCGTGGCGACACATCCGGAATTGATGCAGGCCGGCGGCTTGCATCCGTTGCCGTCCGGCGAACCTCGAGTGCTCGACAACGTATGGAACGGCCTCAAACCGTTATTGAAACGCTCGAATAAGCCGGTGCATTCGAAAACCGGAGCAAACTCGTTCCTACGGGTACCGTAGTGCGTGGGTTGGGCTGAACGTAGCTAAGCCTACTCTGGTGGTGGGGTTGTGTTGGGCTTCGCGTTGCTCAGCCCAACCTACAGTGAGCACCGAGCCCCGATCAATAAGACTCTTCGCCCTTCTTGTCGCGCTCGGCGATATCTTCGGGGCTGATTTTGCCGCGCATGACGCGAAACGCCCAGCTCGTGTAGAGGATAATCAGCGGAATGAAGATCGCCGCAAAACCGAGCATCCAGGCGAGCGTGCGCAGCGATGAGGTGGAGTTCCACACCGTGAGACTCTGGTTCACGTTCGTGTAGGAGGGCGCGATCATCGGGAACAGGGCGGCGCCGACCGTGCCCACCGTGGCCATCCAGGTGAGAGCGCCCGACCACCAGGCCCATTTTGTGCGACCGCGGTGAACGCACCAGAGGCCTGCGAGTAGCGCGATATATACGAGAATTGGCACGATGAACAGCGCCGGATGTGCGAAGAAATTATGCAGCCACACGCCCTTCGCCATTGTCGCGGTGCTCGCAAGCGGAGCCGCCGCCATCCCCGGATGCACCACGCCGCTCGGCGTGTAGCCGTTCAACTGGCTGAGCCAGATGCCACCGGCAGTAAACAGTGCGATAGCGGCTACCGTTGCCACACCCATCATGCGTTTAGCTCGCGCGAGAATGACACCCTCGCTGCGCAGCGAGATCATCGCGCCTGCCTGGTAGAGCGAAAGCGCGACGGCCATGAGTCCGCAAATGATCACCGAGAACGGGTTGAACAACGTGTAGAAGCCGAAGCCGTTGGGATAGAACGTCTGCATCATGTCGTTGAAGCGAAACGGGAAACCCATGAGTGCGTTGCCAATGGCGGTGCCGAAGACGAGCATCGGTACGAAGCCGCTGATGAACAGCATTCGATCCCACCAGCCACGCCAGCGTGCGGATTCGAGCTTGCCGCGGTATTCGAAGCCGAGCGGGCGCACGATCATCGCCCACAGCAGGATCAGCATCACGATGTAGAGCCCGGAGAACAGCGTCGCGTACACCGTGGGAAACGCTGCGAACAGTGCGCCGCCGCCGAGCACGAACCAGACCTGGTTGCCGTCCCAGTGCGGGCCGATCATGTTGAGCACGGCACGGCGTTCGTGCTCGCTGCGCCCGAGGTAGCGCAGCGAGGTGCCGACGCCCATGTCCTGGCCGATCATGATGCCGATCGCCATGAACAGCACACCGAGCAGCAGCCACCAGATGATTTTCAGTACGACGTAGGCTTCCATCTCAGCTCTCCGGGGGGTTCTCTGCGTGTTCGCCGTGCTCGCGTGCCTGACGATCGTAAAGCGCGCCGGCGAAGGCGGAGAGCAGGATAATCATGACGGTGCCTGCCACCCAGGCGAAATACCACGGCGCCCAGTAACTCGTAATGCCCGCGCCCGCGAGGGCGAGCAGGGCAAGCACGCCCCAGCCTGCGTAGCGCAGTAGTTCAGATAGCTTCATGACGTTGTTCTCCTCCCGGTATCAGTACCGGGGCAGCGTCGATATCGTCGTTGCCTGTGGGCTGTTCGGGGCCCTGGCGAATGGCGCGGCGCATCAGATACACCTCGATCACGATGAAGATGGTGTACAGCGAAACAAAGCCCACAATCGAAAAGATCATGTAGGCCACGCTGTGGGTCGAGGCGGAAAGCCAGGTGGGCAGAATGCCGTACACGGTCCACGGCTGACGCCCCATCTCGGCCGTGATCCAGCCGAGTTCGACAGTGAGCCAGGGCAGGATCGGCATGAACACCGCGAGATACAGCAGCCAGCGCCGTCGGTATTCGCTGCGCATGAGCGAGAGCATGGCCGCGAGCACGAAGAAGGCGAGCATGGCGAAGCCGAAGTACACCATCAGGTGAAAGGTCCAGAAGATGATTGGCACGGAAGGAATGGTCTTTTTCGCAGCGCGTTCGATTTGCGCTGGCGTGGCTTGCGCCACATTCGGCGCATAGCGCTGGAGCAGGAAGGCGTAGCCGAGGTCTTTTTCGTGCGCACGAAAAGTCGAGAGCGCCTGAGTGTTGCTGGGATCCTTTTGCAGTTGCTGGAGTGCAAGCAGCGCCGGGATGCCGTTACGGATCCGCTGTCGTGCCTGGGTTTCGAGTTCGATGACGCCGGGCACCGGTTTGTTGAAGGTATGTGTGAGCATCATGCCGCCAATCCACGGCACGCTCAGCTGCCACAAGTTCTTCTGCTCTGCAGTACTCGGGAAGGCAATCAGGTTGAGCCCGGCCGGCGCTTTTTCCGTGTGCCACATGCCTTCCATGGCCGCGATTTTCGGTGGCTGCACACCGGCGTCCTTGAAGCCGGAGGCGTCACCGAGCGTGATCACTGCGAGCGAGGCAAAAAGTCCGAAAATCGCCGCCATGCGAAAAGAGCGCCGCGCGAGCTGCACATGGCGCTTGCGCAAAAGGTAGAAGGCGCTCACCGCGCACACGAACACGGCGGCGAGTACATAGCTCGCCGCCGTGGTGTGCACGAACTTGGCCTGTGCATCGGGGCTGAAGATGAGGTTGGCGAAACTCGAAAGCTGGAGGCGCATCGTGAACGGATCGAAATGCGCACCCACCGGGTCCTGCATGAAGCCGTTGGCGATCAGGATCCACAGTGCGGACAGGTTCGAGCCGAGCGCAACCATGTAGGTTACGAACAGATGCTTGCCGCGCGACAGGCGCTCCCAGCCGAACACCATCAGGCCGACCATGGTGGCTTCGAGGAAAAACGCCATCAGGCCTTCGATCGCGAGCGGCGCACCGAACACGTCGCCGACGAAATGCGAGTAGAAGGACCAGTTGGTGCCGAACTGGAACTCCATCGTGAGGCCGGTGGCGACACC
>JBOHZI010000058.1:0-10683 GCA_050738295.1 Gammaproteobacteria bacterium | reverse complement strand
ACGAACGGCAGTCGCCTTGAACTGCGGGCTGTATCGGGTGATGGTTCGGGGGCCTGGTTGGGGCATGGTGTACTCCTGACAACAGTTAGTTCAGAGTGTCCACTAAACCGTAGGAACTATCGCCTCTATCGTCTTGAGTTGTTTGGCGCTGCCGCCCTGCTGTTTCAATTTCGCGATGTCGCTGCCGCTGGCGTCGTAGGCGGTAATCGCCTGCTTCAGATCGCCGGCAATGGTCTGTTGCATTGCGAAGTTGGCGTTGAGGGCCTGTTTGTCCGCTTTCACGCGAGGGTCCAGCTTGACCATGAGCGGAGCTGAATAATGCTTTCCGTTTACCGCAAGCGTCACGGTGTATTTTCCGGGTAGCACGAGCGCACCCTGCGGCACCAACGGCGTGTCGCCTGGCCACACGGCCGAGATAGAGTAGTGATAGGTGATCGCGGGCGGGCGCTGAACCCGCAGGTTCCAGACGAAGCGGTGTGCGCCGGCCGTCGCCGAGAGTGACGCGGGCGCGCTCACCCAGCCGGGTTGGAAATAGCGGTCGGCTTTCAGGTGTGCGGGCTGTGTGGCACTGGAGAAGCGACGCACGACATGGCCCGCGGCATCGGTCACGGTCAATACCACCGGGCCGTTCGCGGGCTGCTTGAGCCAGTAGTCGAGAATCGCACCGGTAGGCGGATTCACGGCGTTTGGCTCGGAGGGCGGAGGCGGCGTGTCGCTGTTGGTGCTGCTACGCAGACGGATGGCCGTCGCGGGCATGAACAGGTGCACCGAGGTGGATGAGGATATTGCAGCGGCTTCACGCAGCGGGGTGATGTCGTCCAGCGACCAGAAGCCGCGGCCCATGGTGGCGGCTATGAGGTCGGTGCCGTGCACGATGAGATCGCGCACCGAGGTGGTAGGCAGGTTGTGGCCCAGTGGGTACCAGTGGTTGCCGGCATTGAACGATACATACACCGTCCGGTTGGTGGCGGCGAAGACCAGACCCTTGTGTTCGGTATCGGCGACTACGCTGGTGGTGTATTCGTTTGTCGGTAAGCCGTTGATCACTTTTTGCCAATGCGAGCCGTTATCGGTGGTGCGGAACAGCAGGGGATGGAAGGCGCCGAGGCGGTGCGTATCGGCGGCCACGTAGACGGTGCCCGCGTGCAGTCGCGATTGGGAGATGGCATCGATGCGCGTCCACAGCGGCATGGCTTTCGGGGTCACATTGCTCCAGTGTTTGCCGCCGTCGGTCGTGCGCTGCACCTCGCCGTCGTCGGTGCCGATCCAGATCGTGTTGGCGTTTTTCGGCGAGGGCGAGATGGTGAAGATCACGCCGAAACCGCAGCGTTTTGCCCCGCCGAGAGAATTTTGGGCCGTGGCGCAGTTTTTGGCGTGCGCGGTTGTGCCGGACAGATCGGGGCTCACGATGGTCCAGTTGGCGCCGTTGTCATTAGAGCGGAACAGCACCTGTGAGCCGAAGTACAGCGCGTGCGTTTTGCCGTGGCCAAAGGCCAGCGGATCGAGCCAGGTGTAGCGGTACTTGACGGTACGCGGGTCGGCGCCGTAGCTCGATATCGGCCACGGGGAGACGTCGGTGACTTGGTGTGTTTTGGCGTTCCAGCGCGAGACGTAGCCGCCGAGGCCGCTGGCGAAGACGAGATTCGGGTCGCCCGGTTTGGACACGTCGAAGTCGCGCTCGTCACCGCCCACGGGGTGCCACTGACGCGGCCCGATTACGCCGCTCGGCCCGCGGCTCGCAATGGACACTGTACCCGAATCCTGCTGGCCGCCATAGATTCGGTACGGGAACTGGTTGTCGGTGGTGACGTGATAGAACTGCCCGGTGGGTTGGTTGTACCAGCTCGACCAGCTCTTGCCGCCGTTGACCGTGACCACGCAGCCCTGGTCGGCGGCGGTGATCATGTGATCGGGGTGCTTCGGGTTGATCCACAGGAAGTGATAGTCGTCGCCGCCCGGAGAGCCCTTGATGATGGTGAAGTGCTTGCCGCCGTCGGTCGATTTGTGAATCGAACGCCCGATGACGTAGACAGTGTCTGCATCGACTGGATCAACGGTCACGCGGCTGAAATACGAAGAGGTCAGTTCCGGGTCGGTGTTGATGCGTTGCCAGTGTGCGCCGCCATCGTCCGAGCGGTAAAGACCGGAGCCACCGCCGGTCATCATGTTGTCGGCGCCCACCTGGCCTGAGGCGGACACGATGGTGGCATACACATGTGCGCCCTTGACGGCCAGACCGATGCGCCCGAGATCGCCTCCGGGTAGACCGTGGCCCGTCAGTTTGTGCCAGTGCAGGCCGCCATCGGTGCTCTTGTAGATGCCCGAACCCGGCCCCGCCTGCGGCTGGAAGTAATCGAGCCAGGGACGCATGCGCATCTGCCAGGCGGCGGCGTAGACCACATCCGGGTGATGGGGGTCGCTCGCCAGATCGACCGCACCGGTGTTGTCGTTGATGAATAGCGTCTTGTGCCAAGTCTTCCCGCCGTTCGTGGTCAGGTACACGCCGCGTTGTGGGTTGGCGTTGAAGATGTGGCCGAGTGCGGCTACCAATACGTGATCCGGGTTTTTCGGATCGATCACTATCCGCCCGATATGGCGGGTCTTGTCGAGTCCAACGTTGGTCCAGGTTTTGCCGCCGTCGGTGGATTTGTAGACACCGTCGCCACCGGCGATGTCATAGCGTGCGGCCACCTGGCCGGTACCGACATAGAGCACCTGCGGATTGGAGGGGGCTATCGCCAGTGCGCCTACCGTGGCAGACGCTTCATGCTGCATCAAGGGTTGCCAGGTGCGTCCCGCGTTGGTAGTTTTCCACACGCCGCCATCGGCCGCGCCGAAATAAAACGTGTTCGGCTGATCGGGAACGCCTGCGGCCATGGTTGCCCAGCCGCCGCGGAAGGGACCGACCAGTTGCCAATGCAAACTGTTGGCCACGCTGGTCGCCGGCGTATTCGAATGAGCCAGAGCGGCAACCGGGACGCAGGCAAGCAGACAGAGTGGCAAGGCGAAACGAAGACGCTGGAACATGATTTTTCTCCAAAACAGGCGGCGTAAGCCCGGTAATTATGCGCCCGGCAGCCGCTGCATGACAAATGCTGCCTGCACAAGGACGATCTTTGCAGGCAGGGGATTGCACATCGTGGCACTACGGGATGGCGACTCGATCCGGAGGGGCGATGACTACACGCCGACACGTATCGATAGGCATGTTCCTGGTTGCGGTGCTCGCCGCGCCGGGTGGGTCTCTATGTGTTTCACCTCTGACGCGACAACTAAACGCTTGCCGGCTATCGTGACATCTTCGCGCCCTTCGTTGACGAAGCGGGCGAGGCAGATGAGCCTGATGTGCTAGTCGATATGGGTTTTTTTACGGGCGCGATGATGTCATCGATATAATCCGGTGTGCCGTCAACGCGTTCCAGATGCGGGCGTAGCAATCCGCCGGCGTAGTTGATGGTGTAGGTGGCCGTTACGCCGGAACCGCTAGCGACGATCACGAGCTTGTCCTGGTCCTGTCCCGCAGTGTCGGCGATGGCGCGCATGAGCACATCGGTGCTGAAAGTCGAACCGTTCACGGAAACAATTTTCATATTCGGCGCCAGGCCGGCCTTGAACGCCGGTCCGTCCCACAGCACATCGTTTATGTGGCCCTTGTCGTTGACGGTGAGCCCGATCGAGAACATGGCATCGGTGAAATTGTGAATGCCTTCGCGTGCCTGTTCATACGGATTCGGCTGATCCGAATACACGAGTTTCCAACCGCCACCGGTAATGCCGCCGAGCGGGGCGTGATCGCTGGTCTGATCAAGACGCTTGCGCAGGTAGCTCGCCCAGTCGTAAGGAGCCACGGTGTTTAATGCCGTGACGATGTCGTCGAACGTGTAGGTCTTGGTGACGTAGCTGCCATTATCCATGCCGAAAAAAAGCTTGGCGAAATCGTCGAGCGAATGCTTGTTATCCGTCAGCTCGCGAATTTTGGTATCCACACCGAGCCAGATCAGGGCGCCTTCGTCATAGAAATCGGTGCCACGGCGCCAGGATGCGTAAAAGCTCGGCCCGCCGTAGAGCAACTGCGCGGAGATCGTCGTGTCGATCAGCGGCCGCCACTCGCGCCCCGGATGATGGCTCATATTGGCGGCGTAGTAGGCCATCATGGCGCGGTAGTCCGCCGGTGTCCACAGACCGCTACGCGCGGCCAGCACCTCGCCCCAGTAATTGGTGAGCCCTTCGTACACCCACAGCATGCGGGTGTGTTCAGGCTGCTGGAAGTCCGGTTGCCAGAGTTTGGCCGGGCGGCGAAACTTGCCGTTCCATGAATGGGTGTATTCATGTGGCAGCAGGCTTGCCTCGCCGAGCATCGTTTGTTTGTTCAGGAAGATATTGGCGTTGATGCGGTCATCGCTTGACTGGTGATGTTCGAGGCCAAAGTGCCCCGTGTTATCCGACAACGTCAGCAGAAAGTGATAATCAGTGTAGTGATGCGAGGCGAAAAGCAGGTTGGCCTGCACGATCAGATTACGAAAGTCTTGCGTATAGGCGTCACCGATATCAAGCGCTCTGGGATAATCCGCCACCATGTCCAGATAACGGTGCACCGGATTGCCGGGGGCAAGGTCCACTTGATTGAAGTATTGGCCCGAAATCAACGGCGAATCGACCA
Organism: Gammaproteobacteria bacterium; assembly: GCA_050738295.1. Classification (GTDB taxonomy): domain Bacteria; phylum Pseudomonadota; class Gammaproteobacteria; order JAKDMP01; family JAKDMP01; genus JBAUSV01. Next base: position 6,023 of record JBOHZI010000058.1, on the reverse strand, counting down.
GGTTGTTGAGGCTTACCGGGGCGAATACGTGCGTATCGCCGTCATTCGATGCGGTGACAAGCGCGGTGGCATATTGCCAGCCTCCGGGTAGCGTGATGCGCGGATGGAACACGATTTTTGCTGTCGGCAGACCTGCAGGGTAAAGCGCGACCTGATTCCATTCCAGATCCACGATGCGTGGCGTCATCGACACGCCATCGGTGAACGCGCCGCCGCCGACCGGCGAAAGAAACTCGAAGTTCACGGTGAGCGTGCTTGCACCCTTGGGCACATCGAGGTGGAAGGTGTACATATCCACCGGGTCGCGGTGCCAGGCAACGGTGTTCCCGTTCGCCGTGAATGTGAGGCCCGTAACGTTGACCACCGGACCGGTCGGGCCGTGCTCACCGGGAATGTATTTGGGGTAGTACAGCGTCAAGGATCCCGGCGTGACCGGAATTTTTTCGGTTACGTAGAACACATGCTGCTGCGGAGCGGTCACGCTGACCGCCAGATCAATGGGTGCGTTGGCATAGCCGGCTATTGCGGGCGTAGCGAACAAAGTTGCCGCAAGCATGGAACAGGAGGCGGAGAAGTAACGCATGCTGGCTATCCCGTAAAACCTGAGCGGTACAGTACCGTCCACAGCGCCGCGGTGCAAGCGGTCGGAAAAATCTTTCACCCAAAACACGCAATCTTGACTATACTTTATTCAGGGAGCGGCAATCTGAGAAACCATGCATTGTTCATCGGCTCCTGCGGACATGGAGGATCCGCTGTGAACCGGGCAGGTTAGTGTCCGGTTCGACGTCAGGTCAGCTTCGGACAGATACGGAGTTGGCGACCCTGAAGACCAGGGATGAAAATTTGGGGTGTCAGTAATTATCAATTTAATGAATTGCATTCAACAGGAGAGAGTTCAGATGAAGAAAGTATTTACCCCCTTATGCATTGCCATGGCTGCCGGCGCATTCGCACTGAGCGTAAATGCCAGTGCCGCGACCAGCACGGATACGTCGCAACCCATGACCAAGCAGCAATCGAAATTTTCCAAGTGTGCGCATGAGTCCAAGGGGATCAAGGGAGACGCGCACAAGAAATTCATGAGCGCATGCCTGAAGGGCGAAATGAAAACCGCCGACAAGATCAAGGCTGAGGCCATGAAGATGCAGAAGAGCCAGCCCAAGCCGCCACCGGCAAAGTAAGGCAGGCAAAACGGCAAATACGCCGTAAAGACAAGGGGGCGCAGGGATGCGCCCCTTTTTATTGGCCCTCGGCATTGCGCTGGCGAGTCGGCTGAATTAAAATGCCAAGTTCGGTCGGGGTGTAGCTCAGCCTGGTAGAGCACTACGTTCGGGACGTAGGGGTCGTAGGTTCAAATCCTGTCACCCCGACCACTACCTTATCCCGTTTATATCGCCCTTGTAGCCTGTTATGGCCCGCTTCCCACGCTGTTCAGGGCGACCGGGGTCAGTGCGACGGCCTCACCCGTAAAATTCTCCCAGTGCCAGGCCAGGGTACGACCGGTCTCGGGGTGCGTGAACGCCGGCGCCAGTTCGGCGAGGGGACGCAGCACGAAGGCATATTCGAGCACATCGGGCCGGGGCAAAATGGTTCCTTCGATGTGGATCACCTGTTCGCCATAAAGCAGCAGATCCAGATCCAGTTCCCGCGATCCCGTCGCGGCGCGTGTCTGGCGTCCGGCGCTTGCTTCCAGTGCCTTGAGTTTCTCGATCAGTGCGGCGGTGTCCAGATCGCAGTCGATACCGACGACGCAGTTGATGAAGTCCGCGCCCTCGAAGCCGAGCGGGGGCGAACGGTAGGCGGGAGACATATCAATCTTGTCGAAGGCGCTTCGCAGGCCACGCAGCGCTACGGGAATATGGCGCTCGGGATCGATATTGCTGCCGACTCCGATGTAGGCCCGCACGTCAGGCATCGCCGCGTTCGATGCGGACGCCAACCGCCGCTGCTCCGGTCACGGCGCCGGGTTTGCGCACGGTGACCCGGATCCAGGCGATACTGAATTCTTCACGCAGGCAAGCTGCCGTCGCTTCGGCCAGGGTTTCGACCAGCCCCCAGCGTTTGCTGTCGGCCAGTTCGCGCACGCGCTTGGAGACGGCCTTGTAATCCACGGCATCTTCGATGCGGTCGCTCGTCGCGGCGCGTGTGGCGTCGGTTGCCAACTCCAGGTCGAATATCACCTGCTGGCGGATTCTCTGCTCCCATTCGAAAATGCCGATGTGGGCTTCGACCTTGAGTGCTTCGATCAGTACGCAATCCATCAGGCAGTCTCCATTGGAGGGTGCAGGGTTTCCAGCGGCCAGCGCGCACGCATGCCGGAGCTTGCACGCTCGCCGGCCATCCAGCGGCGCCAGCCGGCATGGGCGATCATCGCCCCATTATCGGTGCAGAGCGCGAGGTCGGGAAAGAGCACGTGTGTTCCGGGCAGGGTGTGCAGACGTTCGCGCAGGTGCCGGTTGGCGGCGACACCGCCGGCGACAACGAGCGTATTAAGGTCGGTGAGTTTAAGCGCCCGTTCGCATTTAACGGCAAGTGTATCGACAACGGCCTCTTCGAAGTCGCGTGCCAGGTCGGCCCGTGCTTCGTTATCGTCGGCCATAATGTTGCGCGCGGCATACAGCGCGGCCGTCTTCAGACCGCTGAACGAGAAATCGCAACCGGGTCGATCGAGCAGCGGACGCGGCAGCTTGAAGCGCCCGCCGCGTGCAGTGGAGGCAAGTTCGGCCAGCGCCGGGCCACCCGGATAGGGCAAGTCGAGCAGGCTCGCTGTCTTGTCGAAGGCTTCGCCCACAGCATCGTCGAGCGTGGTGCCGAGTAGACGGTAGTCGCCGAGCGCCCGCGCCTCCACGAGCAGGGTATGGCCGCCGGAGACGAGCAGCACGACGAACGGGAAGTCCGGCGCATCGTCGGCCATCAGCGGTGCCAGCAGATGCGCTTCCAGGTGATTGACGCCGAGTGCCGGCAACTCGCGTCCGGCGGCGAGCGCTTGCGCCAGAGCTGCGCCGACCAGCAGTGCGCCCACCAGGCCGGGGCCGGCGGTGTAGGCAATGGCGTCGGGAGCGGGCGCCTCGTGCAGAGCACGCTGCACCATCGGTGCCAGCCGGCGCAAGTGATCGCGCGCAGCCAGCTCCGGCACCACCCCGCCGTATTCGGCATGCAGATCGATCTGGCTGAACAGCCGTTCCCACACGATACCCTCGCCGGCCGCCCACAGTGCTACACCGGTTTCATCGCACGAGGTTTCGATGCCGAGTACGTTCAACGGCGCAGGCCTCAGTGCAGGTACTTTTTCATCCAGTCCACCCAGCGCCGATAGACGTCGGTGGTCTGCACGATGTCGCGCGGGAAGTGGGTGTTTTCAGGGTAGGCATAAAATTCGACGGTTACGCCATTGTCACGCAGCGCGTGATACCACTCGTAGCTATTCACCAGTGGGACGTTGGGGTCCCCCACATCGCCCATGATGAGCGTGGGCGCGGTGACGTTGCGCGCGTAATGGATGGGCGACTGGTCGCGCCAGATTTTCCAGTACTTTTTGGTCCACGGCGAGCCGCCGAAGAAATACAGGTCGCCACGCTGATAGTAGGCGATGGTGTAGTCCATCACCCAGTCGGTGAGCGCCGCGCCCGAAACCGCCGCTTTCCATACCGCGTAGTGCCCGCTGAGCCAGGTGGTCATGTAGCCGCCGTAGGACCAGCCGCTGACGCCAATACGTTTCCTGTCCACGATGCCCATGTTTTCCACCGCCTGAAGCCCGGCCATCACGTCCTTGCCCGGGCCTTCGCCGGTATCGCGGTAGATCGCGTGCTGATAGGCATCGCCGAGGTTGGTGCTGCCGCGGTAATTGGGCTGGAACACCAGAAACCCGGCGTTTGCCAGCAATTGCGTCAAGCCATCGAAACTTACGGTCGAGGCGCCTTCCGGCCCGCCGTGAATCTTCAGCACCAACGGGTAGGTTTTTCCCTTGTGGTAGCCCACGGGGTAGGTGAGTACGCCATCCTCGTGAAAGTCGTTCGGGCCTTTCCAGTTGACGGTAGTAGTGCGCCCGAGTTGCAGCTTGTCGACGAAGCCGTTGACGTCGGTGAGACGACGCGGTTTCGCGTCCGGTGAATTCATGACGTAAAGCTCATCCGGATGCGTCGCGGTATTGCCGACAAAGGTGATCAGCCCGCTTTTCGACACCTCCATGTCGCCGCTGGCTTCAACATTACCCAGAGCAATGCGATGCGCCTTGCCGTGCAAAGGCTGCACCCAGAGCACCGAATGCGTGCCGTACTGGCCGGCGAGCAGCAGCGCCTTGCCGTCGCTCATCCACGCAAAGTCATTGAAGTTGCGCGCCAATGCGTGCGTCGCATCGTAGGCCTTGTCGTTCGCATACACATACACGGCATTGCCGTTATTTTCGTCGCCACCGCGTACGCGCAGGAAAGCGAGCGCCGTGCCCTGTGGTGCATAGTCGGCGCTGTTGTCGCCCTGATCGTTCACCAGCGTGTGCAGTTTGCCGCCGCTTACCGCAACCTCGGCGAGCACCGAGTGAAACGACGGGCCCCAGTAGGCACTGGGATATTCGGTAAACACAATATGCTTGCCGACGCTACTCCACGCAGGGTCCGTGGCGCCGCCCTGGTCCGTATCCAGGCTGAACGTGCCCTCGGTGAGGCGCTGGGCCGTGCCGCCATCGCTCGCAATCACCCACAGGTGCCACGGCGCCACGGCGTGGCGTAACTGGAAATTACCGCTAGTGACCCGGAAGGATTGGTTATGCGCCTTGATCGCCTTTGCGTTGAGCGGCGGATCCTGCGCGATGTAGGCGATCTTTTTGCCGTCGGGGCTCCAACTGAAAGTATCCACGCCCTGTTTGTTGTCGGTAATCTGCTTGACATCGCCGCCCTGCATGGGCATGACATAAATCTGCGGCTGGTCGTTGACATCATTAGCCAGAAAGGCGAGCCGTGTGCCGTCCGGCGACCAGCGCGGCGAAGACACGGCTTTGCGATGGCGAGTGAGTGGGCGCTGTTGCCCCGTTGCTGTATTTACCATTACCAGCCGGGTGTCTCTCTTGTCGGTTTTCCACACTGGCGTGGACATCACAACCACGATCCGCTTTCCATTGGGTGCGATCTGCGGGTCGGACAGCGTGGTCAACTGCCGCAAATCCTTCAATTGGAAACCGGCGGCCTGTGCCGCGTGTGAAACCCCAAGCCCGATACACAGACAGGCGGCAAACGTCATCAAGAAGCGCGTCACTTTCATCATGAAACCTCACGGGATGCGAGCGCCCATCTTATGACAAAACTTTAAAGTTGCGGCCGTGCAGGAGCACAGCTATGGTGCGCGATCATCCATGAATCACGCAGTAAGCTGCACTCCCTCAGTATCGTTGGCTACGAGACTTTCCGCTTGAGTTTCGCGAGTGCTGCATTCAGCGTGGCGCTGGGGCGCATGGCCTCGCTGACCCGCTTGAGGTCGGGGAGGTAGTAGCCGTCCATCTCGACCGGTTGGCCCTGCACGCCATTGAGTTCGCCGACGATGGTGTCCTCGTCCGCTTCCAGCCGCTCGGCGAGTTTGTCGAAGACGCTCTTGAGCTCGGCATCGTCGTCCTGCTCGGCCAGCGCCCGCGCCCAGTACATGGCCAGGTAAAAATGGCTGCCGCGGTTGTCCAGTTCGCCAACCTTGCGCGAAGGCGACTTGTTGGTGTCGAGAAACTTCGCGGTGGCCGTGTCCAGTGTCGAGGCCAGCACTTTGGCGCGGGCGTTGTCGTATTGCTCGCCCAGGTGATCCAGCGAGGCGGCGAGTGCCAGAAATTCGCCCAGCGAATCCCAGCGCAGGTGATCTTCCTTCACAAACTGCTGAACGTGCTTGGGCGCGCTGCCGCCGGCACCGGTCTCGAACAGGCCGCCGCCGGCCATCAGCGGCACGATGGAGAGCATCTTGGCGCTGGTGCCGAGCTCCATGATCGGGAACAGATCCGTGAGATAGTCGCGCAGCACGTTGCCAGTCACCGAGATGGTGTCCTTGCC
>JBOHZI010000057.1:0-10741 GCA_050738295.1 Gammaproteobacteria bacterium | reverse complement strand
ACTTAAACACACCACGGTGCGGGCCCGAGACAAACACGTGCCCCATGGAGGCGGCATACACCACGTCCGCATTTTTCGGATCCACCACCAGACTCATGGTGGTGTGGGTGTCTTTGAGTCCGGCGTATTTCCAGGTCTTGCCGGCGTCGGTGGTCTTGTACACACCGTCGCCCGTGACCATGTCGCCGCGGATATCACTCTCGCCGGTACCGGCATAGATCACCTTGGGGTTGGAGGGCGCTACCGCGAGCGCGCCGATGCTGTCGCTCGAACTCGGCCAACCGTCGCTGATGTTCTCCCAGGTGTTGCCGTAGTTGGTGCTTTTCCACACCCCGCCATCCACGGCGCCCATGTAGAAAAGATCGGGCTGATCCGCGATCCCGTCTACGGCTACAACCCGTCCGCCTATGTAGGGACCGACGCTGCGCCACTGTAGTTTGCTCATCAGGCTAGCGGTGGATACGGTGTCCGCGCCCGCAGTAGCCGGCAGCAGACAGGCCGTCGACAACAAAGCCAGGCCGGCCAGTTGTAGAGAAAAACGGGAAATCGAAAGATGGGAAATGCGTTTCATTGCCGGGTCTCCTGTATGCACAGAGCCAACAAAGGATGATATTGGCTGCGCTGTGCCGGTTCGATTAGCCCGCTGATAATAGCGCTTCGCGTGCCCCGATGCCAGCCAAAACGCGAGGTCAGGCTCCGTAATTCTGCTCAGCCCCTCTAATCTCGCAGCACCTCCTAGCTGCAGAATACAAAGATAAGCCCCTTTTTCTCGGGTGTTTCTCCGCTGATTCAACCGCCCCAATCATATTGCTGTGACTTCGGAGGCGGCCAAAAATCATGGGCTTTCAGAAAATCGATAACCTTCTGCAACATCTGCCAAGTATGACCGGATCGGTTCATGTTATGAGTAGACAAATCAACATACCATCTAAGATCATGCCCTCCAGTGTCTTGGAGACGGAAATTTGCCCTTGCTTGTAACAACTCATAGACCACGTCGTATTGATTCCCTCCTGCAGCGCTCATCAAAGCAGTAGCACCGCCAATCCCACCTTCATGATTTAGCTTGGCACCCGCCTGGATTAACAATGGTATGTTTTGTTTACCAGATGGAGAGGTCGCCGCAATCAAGGGAGTTTCACCCAACCGTGGAGCCACCAAGTTCGGATTTCCTCCATGTTTCAGCGTGAGTTTCATAAAGTAGGCACTCGAGTACCCCGCAATGTCGTTCATCAGCGTCTGCCCATATCGTCAATGAAGTTGGGGTTTGCTCCATGCTCCAGAAGTGCTTTGAACCCGCTCTTGTTGCGAACCTGAAAGGCTGAGTACAGCGGTGTTTCTCCAAATCTTCCCTTGCCGTTGACATCAACCCCTTTCGCGATCAACGTATCGATCTTCTTGGTGTTCCCGTGCTGCGCCGCTTCTGCCAAGGCCCTGAGCCCCGGATCAGCGAACAACTCAGCAGGGGTCATAAGATCAATCGGCTTGTCAGATTCAGACCCCATGGTGTTACCCATACAGCCGGAAAGAACAATCGTTGTAGCGACCGCAATCACCAATACGGCAACCTTGTCCCAACGCATTTGTATCAATCGCCTGTCGGGCAGCGCGTTGCTGGCTTTATTCATAAAAACTGAAAATGCTCATAGCTGAATAAACGTTTCGTAGCAGACCTGTTTTGCGCACAAAGCCCATCGATACCGGCCGCGGTGGCCGACTCGATTGGATTCGTCGATCATAGCCTCTTGGGTGTCACGACGCCAATCGCCACGCGGCATGACATGGGTGCCGAGTTCTGGGAGCGCCGGCTTCCAGCCGGCTTGCCGGCGCTCCGCCCCGAATCCCGCAGATCATGGCGAAGAGCGGAGAGGGTGGGATTGATTCGCGCCATCCATGGCGCTCACCCTTTGGGCGCGCTGAAGCGCGTCAAAATCGGCTGTCCTGCCGATTTTTCGAACCCGATGTCTTTTTTCTGTCCGTGGGTTCGAATCGCCTTCAACATATTCCAAAGCGCAGCCCAAGGGCTACGCTTTGGAATATGGCGGAGAGGGTGGGATTCGAACCCACGGACGGGGTTACCCGTCAACGGTTTTCAAGACCGTCGCTTTCGACCACTCAGCCACCTCTCCGCGGTCCCGGAGTCTGTCGGGTTCAGACTCTCAAGCAGGTATCATAACGGTTCGATAACGCTATACCGCGCCACAGGAGTTTACGGCATGCCTACGAACGAACGCCGCCAATCCGTCGATGTGCCCGCACTGGCAGACCACTTGCGCAAAGCGCTGAGCACATTGGGCGAGGATCCCGCCCGTGAGGGCCTGACGACGACCCCGGAACGCGCGGCGCGCGCGCTGGCTTTTCTGACCCGGGGCTATGAACAGAAGCTCGAGGACATTGTGCACAACGCCCTGTTCACGACGGCCAACGACGAGATGGTCATTCTCAAGGACATCGAAATGTTTTCGCTGTGCGAACATCACATGCTACCGTTTTTCGGACGTGTGCACATCGGTTATCTGCCGGACGGCAAGGTGATTGGCGTTTCGAAAATGGCACGGATTGTCGATCTTTATGCGCGTCGGCTGCAGATTCAGGAACAGCTCACACAGCAGATCGCTCAAGCAGTACTGGAAGTGACGAATGCCCGCGGCGTTGGCGTATTGATCGAGGCACAGCATCTGTGCATGATCATGCGCGGCGTGGAAAAACAGAACTCGGTCATGAAGACTTCGATGATGCTCGGACTGTTCCGCAGCAACGGCGCCACCCGGGGAGAATTTCTGAGTATGCTTCAGGGTTGAAGCCGTACACCGTTTGATCCAGCTGGATCAACCAGGGTGCAGACGCCGACAGAACACCAGAGCATCCTCGCGCGTACCACCGACTCCGTTCGGATAATAGCCGCGGCGGCGGCCAAATTCGGTGAAACCCGCGAGCACGTATAAATCGCGTGCGGCGCGGTTCGAAGGGCGCACCTCCAGGAACATGCATTCGGCCCGCTGCCGGCTGGCCTCGTCGCACACAAAATCCAGCAGCATGCGCCCTACCCCCTGGCGCTGATACATCGGATCCACAGCCAGGTTGAGTAAATGTGATTCGCCGGCGCCGATGGAGACGATGGCATAACCGATAAGGCCCTCGTCGAGCGCTGCGCCCCAGCAGGTATAGCCAACGTTCATGCAATCCTCGAAAATCGTTTGGCTCCAGCCCTGCCTGCGGTAGGCACGATCCTCAATCTCGACGAGTCGTTCGATATCGAACGCATTCACAGCCCGCAAGTACGGAATATCGAGGGGGCTGACGGTGCTCATGATGCGCGCACGGTAACGTGCGACTGCGCCAGTTGCAGATCTGCCCAGACGTGACGTTTGGCCGTAGGCGTACGCAGCAGATAGGCTGGATGGTAGGTCACCACCAGCGGACACGCGCCAGGGCCTTCATGCACCCGCCCGCGCAGCTTGCCCACGGGCGTGTCTACCCCCAGCAACTGATGCGCTGCGACCCCGCCAAGAGCGAGAATGAGCGCCGGTCGGACATGTTCGATCTGGGCCAGCAGATAGCCCTGGCATGCCTCGGCCTCTTCCGGTTTCGGATCCCGATTACCGGGCGGCCGGCACTTGACGATATTGGTGATGAACACTTCCTCGCGGCAGGTACCAAGCGCCATCAGCATTGCGTCCAGCAACTGACCCGCACGGCCTACAAAGGGTTCGCCGCGGCGGTCTTCCTCGGCACCCGGCGCCTCGCCCACGATCATCCTGCGCGCAGCGCGCGCGCCGACGCCGAATACGGTGTGGTGGCGCTGCTCGGCCAGGGCGCAGCGCGTACAACTGGAGACGGCCGTTTGCAGTTCGTCCCACGTCGGCAAGCTGCTCTCTGTTGCCGCAACCGGCTCCCGAATCTCCGCTGCCGCCTTGGCTGCGACTGTCTGCGTCTTGTCGCGCAAGGTCCATGCCACCAGCCCCATATCGTGCAGAATCCGGGCCCGCGTCTGCTCCGCAGAACTCGTCATCGGCGGCGACGATAACGCCGATACTGTCGGACACCCCACCACAGCGGGGCCGAAACGGCGTAAATCAGAAACCCGCCGAACAACACGCCCGAGGGCGACAAGGTGACCAGGATGAACAGCAGCGGAATGAGCAGGACCGTCGGGAAGGCCAGGCGGCGATCCAGACGCAATTCCTTGAAGCTGTAATAGCCGAGGTTCGACACCATGAGCAAGCCAGCGAGCACCGTCACCACCAGCGCGGGAATGACGTACACTTCAGCTGAATAACCCTGACTCACGCTGAACCACACCAGTCCGGCAATCAGGGCCGCCGCGGAAGGAGACGGTAAACCCTGGAAATAGCGCTTGCCGACCGTGCCGGCGCGGGCATTGAAGCGCGCCAGACGCAACGCCGCAGTAGCCGCATAGAAAAACACCAGTAACCAGCCCACCTTGCTCCACACCGGACCGTAGGCCTCGAGCGCGCGCTGGCAGAAGGTATACACCAGCAAGGCAGGAGCCAGACCGAAGGCCACCATATCCGAGAGGCTGTCGAACTGTGCGCCAAAGGCGGTTGCCGTATCGGTCAGGCGGGCGACGCGCCCGTCAAGGCCATCCAGCACCAGCGACACATAAATCGCAATCCCGGCCACCGCAAAGTGTCCATTCATGCCGGCGATGATCGAGTAAAAGCCGGAGAACAGAGAGGCCGTGGTAAACAAATTCGGCAGCAGGAAGGCGCCGCGCCGCCGCGCCGGCCTCGGCTTGACCGGTGGCGGTTTGCGCTCATCGGCAGACGGCTGTATTGATTTCAGGTGGTGCTCCATACGCTGCAATCGGGAAACTTTGGACACTAGGATGCCATTTTGTCGCCCCGGGGGCCAACTCCACCGGTTCGGGTCAACTCTCGCAGACGCGTCCGCACCGCTTCAATGGGGCGGTTCCTGGCCTGTTCGTACGCCGCCTTGAGGCGTGGCGATCCGGTTGCGGTTTCCGCCTCCAGCGCACGGGCGAATTCTCCACTGCGGATCCGCGCCAGCGCCCCGCGCATAGCCTCTCGCGCGGGTTCGCCGATAACGCGCGGTCCCTCCTCCAGGCCGCCAAACGCCGCGGTCGAGGAAATGCTTTGCCACAGCGCTGCCAGACCCCCGGCATAGATCATGTCGGCCATCAGTTTGACCTCTTCCAGGCAGGAAAAGTAGGCAATTTCGGGCTGATAACCGGCTTCGACCAAGGTTTCGAAGCCGGCTTCGATCAATGCGGTCAACCCGCCCACCAGCACCGCCTGCTCGGCGAACAGGTCCGTTTCCACCTCCTCGGCGAAAGTGGTCTCGATGACGGCCACCCTGCCCGCGCCCAGTGCCCGTGCATAAGCCAGCGCATGCGCACGGGCGCGACCGGTCGCATCCTGCTCCACCGCCACAAAGGCCGCCGTACCATGCCCGGCCTGATACTGCGCACGCACCTGCTCGCCGATGCCGGAGGGCGCCACCAGCATCAGATCCAGATCGGCACGCGGCTGGATATGTCCGTAATGGATATTGAAGCCGTGAGCAAAGAGCAAGCCGCCGCCGTGGCGCAAATGGGGCATTACCACGCGAGCATACAGTTCAGGCTGAACCTCATCGGGCACCAGAAAAGCCACCAGAGAAGCGTCCGTCACCGCTGCGATCAGCTCGAGCACTTCCACGCCATCGCTCTCGGCCACGGCGCGGTGCGGGGAGCCTGCACGCAGGCCGACCACGACACGCACGCCCGAATCGCGCAAATTGAGAGCCTGCGCGCGGCCTTGCGAACCGTAACCCAGTACGGCCACGGTCGCATCGTTCAGGCTCGCGGCCTGCAATTCGGTTGCCAATACCAGGCTCACACACAACTCCCCGCTGCAAGACCGATAGAATAACGGGCTTTGGCGTTAGAACCTACACCTGATGCGATTATCCGATCTGTTGGTACATACCCTGCGTGAAGCCCCGGCCGAGGCCGAAACTGCCAGCCACAAGCTGATGCTGCGGGCGGGCCTGGTGCGACAACATGCGGCCGGCATCTACAGTTGGCTGCCGCTCGGCCTGCGCGTGTTGCGCAAGGTCGAGGCCATCGTGCGCGAGGAAATGCAGAAAATCGGCGCGGTCGAATTGATGATGCCGTTGGTACAGCCAGCGGAACTATGGGAAGAATCCGGGCGCTGGCAAAAGTACGGCGCCGAATTGTTGCGCATTACCGACCGCAAGGGACGCGAGTTCTGCTTCGGCCCGACGCATGAGGAAGTGGTGTGCGATCTTCTCCGCCACATCGTGAGCTCGCATCGTCAACTGCCGGTAACGCTGTTCCAGATTCAAACCAAGTTCCGCGACGAGAAGCGTCCGCGCTTCGGTATCATGCGCGCCCGCGAATTCCTGATGAAAGACGCCTACTCCTTCCACCTCGACGAAGATTCGCTGGAAGCGACCTATGCCCGCATGCGCGAGGCCTACTGCCGGATTCTGGAGCGGATCGGGCTCGAATACCGCATGGTGGAAGCCGATTCCGGTTCCATTGGCGGCAACACGTCGCACGAATTTCACGTGCTCGCCGATGCCGGCGAAGACACCATCGCCTACGCACCCAAGGGGACGTACGCAGCCAACCTCGAACTGGCGCACGCCTGCGCGCCCGCTGCGGAACGCCCGCAACCCGCACAGGAACTCAAACGCGTACCCACACCGAATGCACAAAGCATTCCGGAAGTCTCGGCACTGCTCAAACTGAGTCCGAAAAACTGCGTTAAAACGCTGATCGCGCGCGGCACAGAAACGCCAGCAGTGGCACTGGTAGTGCGTGGCGACCACGAACTGAATACGATCAAGGCGGCGCGTCTGCCCGAAGTGGCGGAACCGTTCACGCTGCTTGACGCCAAGGAAGTGGAAGCGCTGGGCCATCTGCAATTTGGCAGCATCGGCCCGGTCGCGCTGGAGTTGCCGGTCATCGTGGATCGCGATGCCGCCGTACTCGCCGATTTCTGCTGCGGCGCGAACACTCCCGGCGAACACTTTACCGGCGTGAACTGGGGCCGCGACCTGGCCGAACCAGCCGTAGCCGATCTGCGCAGCGTGGTGGAAGGCGACCTCAGCCCGGACGGACGCGGCACACTCAAATTCGTGCGTGGCATCGAGGTCGGACATATCTTTCAACTGGGCACCGTGTACTCTGAAAAGATGGGTGCGGTGGCCCAGGACGAACACGGCGCGGAGCGCCCGCTCATCATGGGCTGCTACGGCGTCGGCGTCTCGCGTATCGTGGCCGCGGCCATCGAGCAGTGTCATGACGAGGCCGGCATACTCTGGCCATCCGCCATCACACCGTTCCAGATCGTTGTCATTCCCGTTGGAGCAAGCCGTTCCCCGGAACTGCGTGGTCATGCCGAGCGCGTGCACGACGAGCTGGCCAGCGCTGGCTACGAGGCCGTACTCGACGATCGCGCACTGCGCCCGGGCGTCATGTTCAAGGACGCCGAACTGATGGGCATACCCCACCGGCTGGTCATCAGCGAACGCGGCGTGGAGCAGGGAACGATCGAATACCGCGCCCGCACGGACAAGGAAAGCCGTGATGTGGAGCGTGAAAAACTGCTCGACTTTCTGAGTGAACGGCTCGGCAAGAAGTAATGAGAAGGAAAGGATCGAACCTGCTTGTAGTAGGCATCGGTTTACTCCTCGGCGGGCCCGCCATGGCCGGGCCCGCGCCCTCGGCTTCTACCGCGCTGCGCGCAAGCGTGCGCAGCGCGCTGGCCGCACCGGGCGACAACTTCAACAATCGTTACGTCAAAAGCGTGTGGCTGCAAACCATGTCGGTGCGCCTCAAGCCCTACATCGACAATGCCGACAAGCGCAAACAACTCCTTCTTTTGGTACACGCCGAAGCCGTGCGCGCCAAGGTACCGCCGTCTCTCGTGCTGGCCATGATGAACGTGGAGAGCGCTTTCAAACCGTGGGCCGTATCGTCCGTGGGTGCGCAGGGGTTGATGCAGATCATGCCCTTCTGGCTGAAAGTGGCCGGCAAACCCGGCGACAACCTGTTCAACCCGCAAACCAACGTGCGCATTGGCTGCACGGTACTTGCCTATTATCTGAAGCGCTCGCATGGCGACCTGACCGAAGCGCTACAACGTTATTACGGCAAACGCTTTGGGACAACCTATGCAGCCCTCGTAATCAAACTTCTCAATTCACGCTGGTACTGGCAGAACTGATTCCCGGCGTTATCAAACACAGGCATTCAGAGAATATCGAAACCGGTGGGCAGCCTGTTGGGTAAAGGCTCATCAGCCAAGCACCTCAAATCATTTACGCGTGCCGCAGGCGGCCCGTGCTCCAACCAACTCAGCATAGCCTGAACCGCTTCATGCTCGCCGAGAATCAGGACTTCGACGCGTCCGTCGGACAGATTTGAAGCGTAACCGCGCACCCCAAGACGCCGCGCCGCGGCGCGGGTTGCGTAGCGAAATCCGACACCTTGTACGCGGCCCGACACATAGGCGCGACAACAACGGAGGGTTTCCTTCTCTCGACTCACGATCCCGACTCCAGCGGACACAAAAAAACGGGGCTCCTGAAGGAGCCCCGTCATGCTACTCGAAGTTGGACGGTTTTTAGTGACCGCCACCCGAACCATTGTTCATCGAACCGTTATTCATGCTGTTCATTTTCGACTGTTGGGCATTCAGCCAGGCATGATCCTTGGACATCGCCTGGCCGTTCTTCCACGGTCCGCGCGTCTTGGCGTAGTGGGTTGCACTATCCACGGAATCCTGCGACGGATTGGAGCGGATATTCAACTGCTGATCAGGATAGATGCGATCAGGATTGTTGATCTTGTCCGCATTGTTCATGTAAATCAGCGGCCATTCGTACGGATTGCCGTAAATCGAAGACTTGCCAGAAATACCCCACAGCGTGTCACCACGCGTCACCGTGTAGGTGCTCTGCGCAGACTGCAACTCCGACATCAACGCACTCAAGGTGTCGTAGGCAGGCTTGCCCTGGTTGTTGGCAATTTGCGTTTCACCCTGCTGCAACTGCGATTGCTCGTCTGAATTCAGATCGTGTCGCTGACGCAATTGGGCATCGAGTGCCCGTGCCTTTTTAAGGTAATACGCGTTGGTCGCGGCATCCGTCTGCTGGCAAACCTGGCTGGCCAAACTCTGTGCCTTCTGGTCATCGGGCACCTTGGCGGCCGTCTTGGCCTGATCCAGCAACTGTTGGGCCTGGTCGACCGATACACCAAGCTGCTGTGCCTGCGAAATGCACTGTTCGGCGTTTGCCAGGGCCTGCTCCGTCGCTGCGCTCGGCTGCGGCGGCGGCGCTTTCTTGTGTGCACAACCAGCGAGAACGCCCGCCAGAACGATCGCGCCGGCTACTTTCAGCACGGTGGACTTATTCATAATTCGAATCTCCATTTGAGACATTAAAACCAATGGCAATTACGCCATCCTCCGCCATGAGGATGGCATTAAAAACTAGACCTGTCAAGATTTTATACGAGTTTTTTAATCCCGCACGCCGAAAATCGATCTTTTCCTGCCACCGGGTAAGAATGCTCCTACCCCACCGCCCATCTATCACGAATTCGAGGTGGCCGCGACCGGCGCGCTGGATGGGGCGACAGCCTTTGCAGCACGGGCTTTGGCAGCGGCCTGGCGCGCTGCATGTGTCGCTTTCAGAGCGCTGCTGCGGGCCCGGCCGTAGTCGTCGGCCTTGAGGGCGAAGCTGGCATCATCCAGCCAGCGTTCGGCCTCAGCATAGCTCGCTGGCGCATAACGCGCGGCACCCGCCTGCTGGGCGGCCTGCACGGCCTGGCGCGCATTGCTCATGGCTTGCACGGGCACACTCACACAGCCGGCCAGAGTTAGCACCAGCGCCGTCAAGATACCCACAGTCAGCTTACGCATCTTTATACAATAGTTGAGTACGCTACAATTATCAATATACTCGTTGTTGGCGAATATTGACCGCACGCGGCGAGCGCGGCACGCTACAATCGGGGTTTCGAAAATGGCCCATGCCATGAGCCAGATCACTCTCTACCACAACCCGCGTTGTTCGAAATCACGGGCCGCCCTCGCTCTGCTCGAAGAAGGTGGCGACGATATTCGCGTAATCGAATATCTCAAAACACCGCCCACTGCAGAACAGCTAGAACGTCTTGCCGCACAGTTGAATGTACCGATTCGTGAAATGATGCGAAGCAATGAAGCCGTTTACAAAGAACTAGGTCTGGGCGACGCCGCTTGCAACGATGACGATCTGCTAAGCGCTATCGCCAAACATCCCATCCTGTTGCAACGACCGATTGCCGTCGCGGGCAAACGCGCCGTCATCGGCCGCCCACCGGAAAAGGTACTGGAATTATGAACGTCTCACCGGTGCTGGTTCTTTACTACAGTCGCTACGGCGCCACACAACGCATGGCCGAACGCATTTGCCGGGGGGTAGAAGAAATCGCCGGCATGAGTGCACGACTGCGTACCGTGCCGAACGTATCCACAGTAATCGAAGCCGGCGAAGCCGACATTCCGGAAAGCGGGCCGCCCTATGTCACGCGTGAAGATCTGGCCGAATGCTCGGCGCTGATTCTCGGCAGTCCCACGCGCTTCGGCAACATGGCCGCGGCGCTCAAGTATTTTCTCGATGGTACCTCCACCGAATGGCTGGCCGGCACCCTGGCCGGCAAACCTGCGGCAGTGTTTACCTCGACCTCGACCCTGCACGGGGG
>JBOHZI010000056.1:0-10771 GCA_050738295.1 Gammaproteobacteria bacterium | reverse complement strand
CTCTTCAAAGACCCAGAAGCGGAGGCGTTTTACCCACCCCGCCAGATAAACATCCTAAGTAATTGAATATTAATAAATTTTCTCCTCTTAATAACCATTTAAGAGGCCACATCTTATGGGTGTGGTCGGGCTATCCCTGATAGCCTATTCGCAAATGTAGCAGATTTTACAGATTTTGCGCGGACTCATTTGATCACACAAAAATAGCGTTTCATCTTTACTTTTGCTCCCTCAGTAGCTCAGGTTGGCGTGGTGTGTGGCCACCCATCACCCGTATGGGTAGGAGGAAACGAAGACGCTTCGTGTTTCTTGTGCTTAATGCTCTGGGTACGACCGCTCAAGAAGGGGCAGTAAACAGAACCTCGCGCACGAAGGGGATCGTGAGCCGACGCTGAGCGGCGAGCGCCGCTTCGTCGAGTGTTTTCATGACATCGGAAAAGGTCGCCGGATCGCGTGGCAAGCGGTGCACAAGAAACTGCGCCACCGGTTCGGGTAAATCCAGCCCGCGGGTGCGGGCCAGATGTACGGCCAGCGCGGTGAGCTCGGCCTCGTCCAGCAGCAGCAGCGAATACGTCGGGCCCCAGGCGAAACGCGAAGCCAGATCAGGCAGTTGCAAGCCGATTCGATCGGGCGGCTCGCGCCCTGCAGCCAACCAGCGTGCGCCGCGTTCGCGCAATGCTTCGAGCAGGCGAAACAGCGCCCGTTCCCAGGCCTCGAATCCACCAATCCGTTCCACCGCATCGAGCGCCACGAAATCGAGTGCGCCCCAGCCTTCGATCAAATCGGGATCGAGCATATAGGCATCGTCGAAGGCCAGATACGCACAGGCCACGCCGCGTTCGTGCGCACTACGCCACGCCGCCTTGAGCAGATGGGTTTTGCCGACCCCGGCCGGGCCGTGAAGAAAAACAATGGATTCGGCCCCACCCGCGGCCACCTCACGCGTGGCAGCCAGCGCGGCCTGATTCGGCCCAGCCCAGAAGGTGTCGAAGTGAGTCGCCGTGGCAAGGCTCAACCCCGCCAGCCCAAGCTGGCGCATCAGGGCGAGGTGTCGCTGCGAGCAGCCAGATCGCGCTCGCGCAGAAAGCGCATGCCCCAGGTAAACAGATAATCGCAGCCGCTCACGCACAGTGAAGCGGCCAGCACGCCGATCAGAACATGCTTGCCGGTTGCGCTGAGCCAGGGATGCAGGCCCTGTACTACCAGCGCTACACCGACCACGATAAGCAGACCGGTCGTGATCTTGCTGCTGAGCGCCGGTTGAATCACGAACGGTCCTCGACGCCAGCGATACACCGCGGCACCCGAAACAATGACGATATCCCGCCCGAACATCAACCCGATCAGCCACCACGGCACCCGCTGAGCCACCGCGAGCGTGGTGTAGGTGCCGAGCACCAGCAATTTGTCGGCGGCCGGATCGAGCAAGGCACCCAGACGACTCGACCAGCCCCAGCGCTTGGCAATCGCGCCATCGAGCGCATCGCTCACGCCGACGGCGGCAAACAGTCCCAACGCAACTCCGAAACGTCCGGTGGCCAGCGCCCACACTACCGGGATCACCATCAGCATGCGCAATATCGAGAGCATGTTGGGCAGGTAGCGCATCAACGGCTCACGGCGTATAGCGCAAATCGAGTTCCGGCACCGGTTGCGCCGAGGCGCTGGCCGCCGCCGGAGCGAGTGTTGTAGCGGGACGTGCAGCCTGAGCAAACGAACTCGAGACCGTCAACGCCCGGGCAAGATCGTTCGGCGCGCCCGCGTAGTCGACTCGGAAACGCACCACTTCACCGCGTATGGCATCGAGCGTTGCCGTACTCACCCCCGGCACATTGGTGAAAAGCCGCTCCACCCGGGTCAGATCAACAAGAGAGCGAACCCCCGCCACTACCACCATGACACTTCCGCTACCACCCGCCCCCCCCACATAAGCGAGCTGCTGGGCAAGCAGGGTCGCCGCCTGCGCCACTGCCTTGGCGCCCGCCGCTTGCGGCGTGGCGGCGGTCATTTGATACGGTGCGGTACTCTGTCCGAAGACCAGCGTCCAGCGGCTGTTCACACCCCTATCGGCCGTCTTGATGTCGCCCACCAGCATGGCACGAGCACCGTAACGCGCGCTCGCCGATTGCAGGGCGGGAAGATACAAGGTGCGGATGTCGAAACCGGATACCTGTTTCTGATCTGTCAGATCCATCAGCGGCAAGACCAGAGGCAACCCGCGCTGACTCGCGCTCTTGCGCATCGCGGCAACAACGGGATCGTTGGGATTGTCGGCCTCGATGCTGCCCGCGTTCAGTACCCAGGCCACCACGGTCGGTCGGCCCTGACCCCAGGTGCCCTGTCCGGCCTGAGCTAGCGCCTTGTCGACCGCCTTGTGATCGAAATGCGCCCACAGCGTCTGCCCCCCACCCTGGCTTATCGGCACCGAACGGTAGCGATACTCGACCACCAGATTGCCGGCATTATCGAGCAGGGGCGCAAGTGCCGACACCTGCGCGATCGCGGGATTGCCGCTGACCTTGACGAACACCTGGACAAGATCGCGGGAAAACGCCTCCTTGCGGGCTTTGGCCGACTGATCCGGTACCGGCGTAGCGGCAGAATAAAGCGCATCCTGACCGGCAGAAGAAGCGGCAGCAGAAGGGACATACTGCACCAGGCCGATACAGGCAAACAGCGCCAGCACAAGCAGGCTCAAGGCCAGGCGGGCTTTACTATTCGTTTGCGGTGAATGTTTGTGTTGAATCATGCGCGGCAGAGGGGCGTTCAGACGGACAATGAAAGGGTAACCCCAAAGGCCGGTAAAATAGCATAGTCATCGACCCGGTTCCCGATCCACATGACCGAAACTTCCCCCCATTACCGCGCCGCCGGCGTGGACATCGACGCCGGCGAAGCGCTGATCGAGCGCATCAAACCGCATGCGGCCTCCACCCGGCGTCCTGAGGTGCTCACCGGACTCGGCGGTTTCGCCAGCCTGTTCCGGTTTCCCGTCGACCGCTACCGTGATCCGGTGCTGGTTGCCGGCACGGACGGTGTGGGCACCAAATTGACCCTGGCCCTCGCCACCGACCGCATCGACAATCTGGGTCGCGATCTCGTGGCCATGTGCGTGAACGATGTGGCGGTCACCGGCGCCGAACCACTGTTTTTCCTTGACTACTTCGCCACCGGCAAACTCGACCCCGAGCAGGGCGAACGGCTCATCGCCGGCATTGCCGCCGGGTGCCGCGATGCGGGCTGTGCGCTGGTCGGCGGCGAAACCGCCGAATTACCGGGGCTCTACAGCGGTCGCGATTTCGATCTGGCCGGCTTCTGCGTGGGCGCGGTAGAGCGCGAGGCCATTCTCGACGGTACAACCGTAAAGCCTGGTGATCTGGTGCTGGGCGTCGCCTCCAGCGGTCCGCATGCCAACGGCTATTCCCTGATTCGCCACGTCCTCGCGCAGAGCGGCGCGAAGTTGGACGAACCCGTGGCCGGGCGTACGCTGGCCGATTGGCTGCTCGAACCCACCGTGATCTATGTGCGAGCCATCCGCGCCCTGCTGGAGACCATACCGGTGCACGCGCTGGCTCACATCACCGGTGGCGGCCTTACCGATAACCTCCCGCGCGTGCTGCCCACAGGCTGTAGCGCGCGCATCGACACCCACACCTGGCCGCGGCCACCCATTTTCGACTGGCTGCGCGAACACCGCGATATTTCCGAAACCGAGCTCTACCGGGTATTCAACATGGGGGTCGGCCTGACGGTCGTTCTGCCCGAGGACGCTGCCGATGCCGCCATCGCGGCACTCGATGCGCTGAATCTGCAGGCTTGGCGAATCGGACACATCGAACCCGGCGATGGCGAGGTTCGTTACGCCGCCCGATGAAACAGTCTGTGTGCCGCGTTGTCGTACTCGGTTCCGGGCATGGCAGTAATTTCGAAGCCCTGGCCGAGGCCACCGACAGCACCTGGCAGATTGTGGCGGCAGGCAGCGACAAGCGCGATGCCCCACTGCTCGCCAAAGCCGAACGACGGGGTATCCCCACTTTCTACTGTGAACCGGCAGGCTACCCTGATCGCGCGGCGCACGATGTTGCGCTCGCCGCAGCCGTAGCGCAACAGGCACCGGATCTGGTGCTGCTCGCCGGTTACATACGATTGCTTGGCCCGGCCATGCTCGAACCCTGGAGCGGACGCCTGCTAAACGTCCACCCCTCGCTGTTACCGGCCTGGCCGGGTTTGCACACGCACGAACGCGTACTGAATGCCGGCGACACCATGCATGGCGCCACGGTGCATTTCGTCATCCCCGAACTGGACAGCGGCCCGCGCATCATTCAGGGCCGGCTCGCTGTGCAGCCCAACGAAGACGTGGCCACACTCACCGCACGCGTCCACCGGCTGGAGCATTGCATTTACCCCAGGGCCGTGGGCTGGTACGCTAACGGTCGGCTGAAACAGGAACAGGACATGGCCGTACTTGACGGCAATCCCCTTACTCAACCCGTGATCATCGAGGAAGCCGAATGCGTCTGATCTCCGCCGCCATGCTGGCCACCGGGATGGCGCTCGCTACGCCCGGCTACGCCGCACCCGTTCCAGCCACGGCCCGCACCACGATTCCGGCAACGGTTCCATCCACAACACGCGCTGCCGTATCCGCCACGGCTAACACCATGGCCAGGTTGCCGGCAAGACTCAACGTCACACCATTTGAAATGCGCTACCGGGTGCTGCGCGACGGCTGGCATCTCGGCAATGCAACGTTTACGTTAAAACCGGCCGAGGACGGCACATGGCTGTTCGAATCGAAAGCCAGCGCTTCGGGGCTGGCCTCCCTGTTCGTGCACTCCACTTTCGGGGAAAGCAGCCACTTCACGCTGCACGACCACCAACTGCAGCCCCTGAGTTACACCTATACCGACAGCGGCAGTCCCTCGCACAACGAATCCATCAACTTCAACTGGACCACTGGCCAGGCACTCGACACCAAAGGCGACAAAACCGCTCAGATCGCGCTCGATCCCGGAATACTGGATCGCCTGACCTTACAACTCGCACTCTCGCGCCAACTTGCCGCCGGCCTGCCATTGCGTGCCGACTGGACTGCAATCAATGGCGGCGAACTCAAGCATTACCACCTCGTGCGCAAGGGCAAGGACGTGCTTGCCACGCCTGCGGGCGATTTCGACACCGTCATCGTCGTGCGCGGTACGCCCAAATCCAAGCGCACCACGATCTTCTGGTTCGCACCCAAATACGAATGGCTGCCGGTCAAGATGCAGCAACGCCAAACCGGCAAGGCCACCATCACGTTCGTGCTCAACAAACTAACCTGGATCCAGAAATAGAAAGGGACTAGCAGCAAACGTATCCGGTCAGGCGTGCGGCAATGTCACCCCTCGTTGCCCCTGATACTTGCCGCCGCGATCCTTGTACGACACATCGCACGGTTCGTCGGATTCGAAAAAGACCATCTGGGCGACGCCTTCGTTAGCGTAAATCTTCGCCGGCAGTGTCGTGGTGTTGGAAAACTCCAGCGTCACATGGCCTTCCCATTCCGGCTCGAGTGGCGTCACGTTAACTATGATGCCGCAACGCGCGTAGGTGGACTTGCCGAGACAGATCGTCAGAACGTTGCGCGGGATGCGGAAATATTCGACTGTGCGGGCCAGCGCGAAGGAATTAGGCGGAATCACACACACGTCGGCCTTCAGGTCCACAAAGCTGTTTTCGTCGAAGGCCTTGGGATCGACGATGGTGCTGTTGATATTGGTGAAAATCTTGAACTCGTCGGCGCAACGTACGTCGTAACCGTAACTCGATGTACCGTAGGAGACGATGCGCCCGCTACCATTCTCGCGCACCTGCCCCGGTTCGAACGGCTCGATCATTCCCTGTTCATCGGCCATGCGCCGTATCCAGTGGTCGGACTTCACACTCATTGTCGGATTCCTCATTCCATGACGATCTTGGGGCCGGCGCGTACGCTGCGGCTGCGCTGGGCGAGCACTGCGGCCGTCTTCAACGCCACGGCACGATAATCGGCGGCATTGTCGCTCGCGGGATCGGCGACCACGCTCGGATGGCCGGCATCGGCGTTGACCTGAATGCGCGGGTCTAACGGAATCCGGCCGAGCAACTCCACCCCGGATTCCTCGGCAAGACGCGCGCCGCCGCCAGCTCCGAAAATTTCGGTGACCTCGTCGCAATGCGCACAGCGAAAACCCGACATGTTCTCGACGATGCCGAGCACCGGCACCTCAACCTTGCGAAACATGGCGAGACCCTTGCGTGCATCGGCTACCGCAATTTCCTGCGGTGTGGTCACAATCACGGCACCCGCAACCGGCACCCGCTGGGCAAGCGTCAACTGGATGTCGCCGGTACCGGGCGGCATGTCGACGATCAGGTAATCCAGATCACCCCACGCCGTGCCGGAGAGCAGCTGGGTCAGCGCCTGAGTCACCATCGGCCCGCGCCAGATCATCGGCGTCGCCGGATCGACCAGAAACCCCGCCGACATCACCTTCAGTCCGTAGGCCGACAACGGTTCGAGCTGCTTGCCGTCGTGGGAGTGTGGATGGCCTTGGAGCCCAAGCAGGCGCGGCTGACTGGGCCCGTAGATATCGGCATCGAGCATGCCCACGCGGGCGCCTTCGTCAGCCAGCGCCAGCGCGAGATTGGCGGCCACGGTGGATTTACCGACGCCGCCCTTGGCTGAAGCCACGGCGAGCACGTTCTTGATCCCCGCCAGGCGTACCACGTTGGGTTGCACAGGATGGGCGCGAATCTCGGGCTCGATCGTCACTTCGACCATCGCTTCTCCCGCAGCGGGCGCGAGCGCCTCGGCAAGGCGTTTTGCCGTCGCGGCACGGGACCGGCGCAGCGGATACCCAGGTTGGATGCGAATACGAACCTGCTGCGGCGTAATCTCCCATTCGCTCGGCCAGCCGGCCGCGGCG
The DNA here is from genome assembly GCA_050738295.1 of Gammaproteobacteria bacterium. GTDB lineage: Bacteria > Pseudomonadota > Gammaproteobacteria > JAKDMP01 > JAKDMP01 > JBAUSV01. The sequence continues at coordinate 3,818 of JBOHZI010000056.1, read as the reverse complement.
AAATCACCGCCGAGCCAAGGCTCGGGAATCAAGTCGAGAACGGCTTGAAGTTGACTCTGATCGGGAACGGTCACGCGCGGAACTCTTTTCGAGATAGCAGTGGAATTTTATCAGGTGCAGCAGCCGCACCCTTTGACGCACATCAACCGCGACCACTCCGCATCGTTCGTCTCAACGCACACGACGCATCACCACGAGGGTTGCGATCGCAAGCAATACGGTGGGTGCCCATGCCGCCGCCAGCGGCAGTATGTGAAACGCCTGACCGGCCTCGAGCAAAGTCTGATCCACCAGGTAGTAGACGAGCCCTATCACAACGCCCAGTGCGAGACGCTGACCGGCACCGGTGGAGCGCATCCTGCCCAGAGCAAAGGGCAGCGCCAGCAACACCATCAGCCATGCCGCAACCGGCACCGTCACTTTGTGCCAGAACGCGATTTCGTAACGCGCGGTCGCCATGTGATTGGAGCGCAGATAGTGGAGGTAGTCGAGCAGGCCGCGCCAGGACAGATTGTCCGGGCTCACCACCAGCGTACGAAATGTCGACGGCGCGACGAAGTTCGACCACGGTTGTTCGGCCGCCTTCACCGGCGTAACGTGCTCAGCACCGAGGCGCACACCCCGCACCTGGCGTAGCGTCCAGTGCCCGCCGGCGTAGTTGGCCTCGGCCGCATGACGCACCTCGATAATCGTCGCTGCCGGACCCAGACTGAAGATGTACACGTCGGCCAGGTGCGTCGGGCTGTCGACCTTGAGCACGTGCACCACATCCTGTCCGGCCCGCAGCCAGACACCGCCGGGAACGGTTGCATTGATCTGGGAATAAAGTTTCTGGGCGCGCAACGTCTCGGCCTCCCGCTTGGCCGGCGGAGCCACAAACTCTCCGAGCAACACCGCGGCAATGGCCAACAGCGCACCGGCCCAGGTCAGCGCCCGCGCCAGGCGCAACAGGCTCGCGCCCGAGGTGCGCAGCATCACCAGTTCGCCATGCGCAGCCAGCGCACCGAGCGCGAAGACCGCGCCGATAAGCGTCGCCACGGGCAGCATGTCGTAGGCGGTTTGCGGCATGGTCAACGCGGCATAGATAAACGCGGTAGCAGCGCTGAAGCTGCCGCTGCCGATATTGTGCAATTGACTCAGTACGGTCAGCAGAAACGCGATGCCAACCAGTGCAAACAGGGCAACGACAACGCCCAGTAACACGGTACGCGAGAGGTAGCGATCAACCTGCATGGCTTACCCCACGGATGCGACGCACAAAGCGGCGGCCGAAGCGCAGCCAGAGGAGGAAGAGTCCGAAGAACAATGCGAGCGCCGGCACCCACCACACACCCGGTAGTGGGCCCACCTCGCCATGCGTCACCCAGATGCGCGCCACGCCGAGCAGATTGAAATAGATGAGATAGACCAGAATCGCCGGCACCAGACGCGCATATCGCCCCTGGCGCGGGCGCATGTGCGCAAGTGGCACCGCAATCAGCATCAGGAGCAACGCAGTCAGGGGCTGCACCAGACGCCACTGCAGCGTGGCCTGTGCACCTGGCTCGCTACGCTCCATCAAGGTCGCGGTGGGCATGCGATCGTAATCGGTTGTACTGGCGGGGCCCTCCCCGGGAGGCTGCACCAGAATCCGCGCGCTGGCGAAGCGGGTCAGCGTCCAGTCAAGCGCATCGGGACTGCCTTCATAGCGGTGCCCCGGGCCCAGCTCGAGGTGACGCTCGCCACTGGTTGAGGTCACCAGGCGGCCCTCAATCGAGGTAATTAGCAACGGCTTCTCGTTCTCATCCATCTCGGCGAACACCGAGTGCAACTCGCCCGTCGTGGAATCGATGCCGCCCACATAGAACACGCCGTCACCACCGGCCATCGATTTGAATTGCCCGGCTTCCAGCACACTGACCTGAGCTGTGCTTTGTGCGCTCACACTCATCCGATGCGAGGTTGCATGCGCCCAGGGCGAAGCCCACAACGCCAGCACCGCGAGAAGTACCGCGGCCAACACACCCAGCAGCGCAAACGGGCGATACAAACGTCCCGGCGTCAACCCGCAGACAAAGGCGGCTACCACTTCCTGATCGCGATAAAGACGACCCAGCACCAGTACGATAGCCAGAAACAGACTGACCGGAACAATGATCTCGAGCAACCCGATTACACTCAAGCCAAGCAAGGCAAAAGTGGCGCCGGCAGGGATCTGTCCCGATGCCGCCTCGCCCAGATACACCGCAAAACGGTTGACCACTACCACCAGCACCAGTACCGCCGCGACCGCGGCCCAGGTCATGGCCGTTTCGCGCGCTACGTAGCGGTCAAAAATGCCGGTCATAGATGCATCCGTTAAACTTTATCGATTGCGTCCGTGCAAAACGGTTTGCCGCAAGCGACGCACGCAGCGGCAGCAACCCGATCGAGACTTTGGAGATAGTCATGGAATACAGCGTCAAAAGCAGCGCAGCCACCACACTGAAGACCGCCTGTCTGGTGGTAGGAGTGTATCAGGGCGGCGAACTCGCACCCTCCGCAGCCAGTCTCGACAAGGCCACCAGGGGCGCGCTGAAACGCCCGCTCGGCACCCATTTCGACGGCGAAGCCGGGAGTACGCTGCTGAGTGGCGAGATCAAGGGCCTGAGCGCGGAACGCGTGCTGTATGTCGGCCTCGGCCAGCGCAGTCAGTGCGATGCGCTCAACGTGCGCAAGGCTGCCGCCGCGGCCATCAAGGTGCTGCTCGATCTGGGCGTAAGCGAAGCCGCCAGCCTGCTCGCCGAACTGCCGGTCAAGGACGCGGACAGCGAACGGCTCGCACGCGGCGTGCTCGAAGCCAGCGAATTCGCGCTGTACCGATTTGATCAAATGAAGTCGAAGCCCGCGAAGAAACCCAAACTCAAGCGCTTGACGCTACTTGTGGCCTCGCGCGGTGCCGCCAATGCGGCCAAGCGCGGACTGGCCACCGGCACTGGTATTGCGCGCGGTGTGGCCTTCGCGCGCGATCTCGGCAACCTGCCAGCCAACGTTTGCACGCCTTCCTACCTTGCCAGCGAGGCGCGCAAGCTGGCGCGCAAATACCCGGCGCTCAAGGTGCGCGTACTCGGCGAAGCGGAAATGAAACGTCTCGGCATGGGCGCGCTGCTCGGCGTCTCTCGCGGCAGCCGTCAGCCCCCGAAAATGGTCATCTTCGAATACACCGGCGGCAAGCGCGGCGAAAAACCCATCGCCCTGGTAGGCAAAGGTGTCACCTTCGACGCCGGTGGTATTTCGATCAAACCCTCTGCACGCATGGACGAGATGAAGTTCGACATGTGCGGTGCCGCAAGTGTATTCGGCACTATAGTCACGGCCTGCGAACTCAAGCTCCCGATCAACCTCGTCGGCCTGACGCCGGCGGTAGAAAACCTGCCCGGCGGCAATGCCGTCAAGCCGGGCGACATCCTGACTTCACTCTCGGGGCAGACGATCGAGGTGCTCAATACCGACGCCGAGGGCCGCCTGATTCTCTGCGACGCACTCACCTATGTGCGCCGCTTCAAGCCACGTACGGTGGTGAACATGGCCACCCTGACCGGCGCCTGCGTGGTCGCACTTGGCGGACACGCCAGCGGACTGATGAGCCACGACGACAAGCTCGCCGCCACGCTATTGAGCGCCGGCGAGCGTGCCGGCGACCGCGCCTGGCGCCTGCCGTTGTGGGACGACTACCAGTCGGAACTGAAGAGCAACTTCGCCGATTTCGCCAATGTCGGCGGTCGCGAAGGCGGTGCCATCACCGCCGGCTGTTTCCTCTCGCGCTTCACCAAGGGACTGCACTGGGCGCACCTGGATAT
>JBOHZI010000055.1:0-10824 GCA_050738295.1 Gammaproteobacteria bacterium | reverse complement strand
GCCTTGCGCCTCACGGAGGAGGAACGGCCCGACGTGGTGGTCACCGACATCGAAATGCCCGGCATGACCGGACTGGAGTTCGCAGCGGCACTCAAAACAAAACAGCACGCAAAACAGAATGCGGCACGCGTGATCATCGTGACCACCTTCGCGCGGCCCGGCTATCTGCGCAGAGCACTCGATGCGGGCGTTAAGGGCTACCTGCTGAAAGATGCGCCGGCTCAGCAACTGGCCGCGGCCATTCGTACCGTCCACGAGGGTGGCAAGGTTATTGCGCCCGAACTGGCGACCGCCGCATGGGATAGCGAAGACCCACTCAACGACCGCGAACGCCAAGTGCTTCGACTCGCTGGTGAAGGCCATACCAGCGGCGACATTGCAGGGCAGTTATGCCTATCGGAAGGCACGGTGCGCAACTACCTCTCCGAGGCCATCGGCAAACTCGGCGCCTCCAACCGCATAGAAGCCGCCCGCATCGCCCGCCAGAAAGGCTGGCTGTAGCTCTCTTTCCCGCTGAGTCCCGAACGAGTCTATTTTTCGAGTTTGGGATCGGGGATGTGGGTAAAGGCGATACGCATGGGCGCAGCATCGAGTGCGCTGTGCGCGCCGCCGAAGTACACGGCCTGTGCGCCGAAGCGGTCGTTGACCGAATCCACCGTTTGGTTGAGGCGGCTGCGCTTGCCGCCTTCCTCGAACAACGATCCCTGCGCCCATTCACTCAACCGCGACAGGCTCACACCCACACCAAGCACCGGAGCGCTATGCGCCGGACGGCGTTCCCACAACGTTCCCATCACGTGTTCCAGCACGCCCGTATCGGCACTCGGGGCGAAACGCTCGGCTTGCGACCAATGCTCGCCATCCAGATAGCGCAGGCTCAGGCGCACACTACCGGCGGCATAGCCAAGACTACGCAAACGCCAGGCGCTTTTCTGCAGCAAGCGATGCAGCACTGCGAGCGCGGCCGGTGGCGTACGCAATTCCGGCGCCAGAACATGCGAATGCCCAATGCTCGCGCGCGGGCCACTGTGCAGCGCATATTCCTTGCCGCGCAGTTCCCCATACATGCGTTCGCCGCCGATCCCACCCCAAATCTGTGCCAGTTCGCGGCGTGGTGCGGCATAGAGCTGCTCCACCGTGTTGATACCCGCGGCCTGAAGACGCACCCGCATGCGCCGCCCGATACCGGTCAGATCGCCCAGTTCCAGGTCATACAGAGCCTGGGGAATATCTGCATCGTCAAGGATGCGCAGACCCCGGGGCTTGTCCATCTTGGAGGCCATCTTGGCCAGGAAACGATTGGGCGCGATGCCGATCGAACAGCCGATATGTTCGCCGATCTCGGCCACTGCGGCCTGGACTTCCAGCGCCACGGCGCGCGCCCGTTCCGGTTCGCGCCAACTGCCAGTAAGCGTGCAGGCCAGTTCGTCGATGGAGGCCACCGCATCGACCGGAATACGGCTTTCTACCGCGGCACGCAGTCGGTGATGGTATTGCACATAAAGCTCGTGCCGAGCTTCGACCAGGGCAATGCCGGGGCAACGTTTTTTGGCCTCTCCAACCCCGGTACCGGTGGTCACGCCGAGGCGCTTGGCCTCGTAGCTGGCGGCAATGCAGCAGGTGGTATCGGCCATGACCGGCACCACGCCCACCGGGCGCCCGCGCAACTCGGGGCGCAGTTCCTGTTCTACCGAGGCGAAATAGGCATCGAAGTCGATGAAAAGACAATTGAGCACGACAGCTCAGCCTGCGGGCACCACCAACAAAAGGTAGTGGTCGAGCAGCAGCGCCGCGAACAGCAGCGAAAGATACAGAATCGAATAGCGGAACGTGGCCATCGGTGCGCGCTCGTCACGGCCCCGCCACAGCTTCACGGCGTGATAGAGAAAACCGGTGCCGAGCGTCAGGGCCGCGGCGAGATACAACCAGCCGCTCGCGCCGAGCCACCACGGCATGAGGCTGACCGCCACCAACAAAATGGTATAGAGAAGAATGTGCAGCCGGGTGAGCTTGATGCCGTGCGTCACCGGCAGCATGGGTACGCCGGCCTTGGCATAGTCGTCGCGACGATGAATGGCGAGCGCCCAGAAGTGTGGCGGCGTCCAGATGAAGATAACCAGAAACAGGGCGAGCGCCATGGGCGAAATATGGCCTGTCATCGCCGTCCAGCCGATCACCGGCGGTACGGCACCGGCCGCTCCACCGAGCACGATGTTCTGCGGCGTGATGTGCTTGAGGAATGCCGTGTACACCACCGCATAGCCGATAAGTCCGCAAAAGGTAAGTACGGCGCTCAGCACGTTGACACCGAGCGTCATCACCGCCATCGATGCCACACCCAGCACTGCGGCAAAAACGAGCGCCTGACGCTCCGTCAACGTGCCGCGCGGCAGCGGCCGGTAGCAGGTGCGGCGCATGCGGTTGTCGATGTGGTGGTCGATCACATGGTTGATGGCGGCGGCCGAAGCGGCAGCAAGTCCGATACCGAGGGTAGCCAGGAGTACCCGCCCGAACGGTGGCCACCCTGGCACGGCGAGCAGCATGCCCACCACGGCGGTGAACACGATCAGCTCCACAATACGCAGCTTGCACAGTCCGAGGTAGCTGCGCGCCCGTGCTCTCAGGCCGGGCAACGGCAAAGCGGAAGTGGACGAGAGCTGTGTCATGAATTCACATTGAGCAGGTGGCGTAAGTCCTTGACCAGACCTTCAGGGTTTGCGTGCTTGGAAAAAGTCATCATCAAGAGTCCATTCGGATCCACAATATAAACACCACCGGCCGGGCGCACGGCATTGAATTGCTGCACGAAGCGCGTGCCCGCCGCACCGGTTGCTACCGCGAAGGTAAGTCCTGGCCAGTTCGCGGCAAGGCCAGCCTCAGGCGGCGCCCCACCGGGCGCCACATACAGCCGCTGCACCTGGCGCATGTGTTCACCGGTGGCAATCCGTGCCTGGCGCATGGCGTACAACTCGGCCTTGCAGTCGGCCCGGCATTTCGCCGCGCCAATGTAAACCAGCGTCCAGCGGCCCTTGAAGTAACTGGCCGGCAGCATGGCCGTCGAGGCCGGTCGCGCCAGCCCTGCGACCTGTATTTTAATCGGCGGCCGCACCAGTTGTCCGTGGTTGGTATGCCCCAGGGCAAACCAGGCGGGACGCACGAAAACGAGCACGGCGAAAATCAGCGGAATCAGAATCACCGCCAAAATCAGAGCCGGCGTCAGCCAAGGACGTTTTTTTGCTTCCGTCATCGTTTCCTCTCTTTTCGAAGCATGCGCAGCGTCAGTGCCAACCACACGATGAATACCGTGATGGCAAGCCCTATCCACTGCACCATATAGCTGTAATTCTCTTGCGGTCCATGCGCGGGCGCAAGCCGCCAAGCACGGTCGTATCCGCCTTCCGCACTCGGAGACAGCAACAGCACGCGGTGCAACAATTCCGGCCCGTACAGTTTATCGAGATCGGCCCAACTCGGATAGAGCAGCCGCTGAGGCCATTGTACGGGTCCCGCGCCGTGATCGCTGCCGAGCCGTACGCCGGGGCGCGGCAGCGAACCCAGATAGCCGCTGACCCGTACCGCGTCTGCCGGCGGCACCAACCGAGCCGACGTATATCCGTCGGGATTCGCCGCTACCCAGCCGCGATTGACCAGCAGCAGCGCACCCTGTGCGGTGCGCAGCGGGGTAAGCACTTCGACGCCGATGCCGTCACCGTGCGGTTGCGGCATTTCGATCATGAGCACCTGGTGCCCGCTCTCGTAGCGCCCTTCGGCAAACACCGATGCGAAGCGCGGCAAGGCATCGACGCCGGTTGATGGCAAGGGTCGGGCCGGCCCGTGGCGCGCTGCCGCGAGCGCCGCCAGTACCGCTGTACGCTCCTCACCCCGGTGGTACTGCCACAGCGCGAGGCGACAAAACAAGACCACCACGGCCAGCATAAGCAACGTCAGCACCCAGAACCAGCCACCCGGTTTCTTCATCGATGTGCGAACATGGTCACTTCCGCCCTTGCACCGAACCCAGCCGTGATAATCCACATCGTTCTGATCGTCCTGTTCCTGATCGTGGTCGCCACGCTGTTCCAGGCCCTGTACTTTCTCGCCCGCGACAAGGGCGAAACCAAGCGCACGGTAAAGGCGCTTACTTGGCGTATCAGCCTCTCGGTGCTATTGTTCGTACTGATCCTCGTATTTTGGGCCGTAGGCCTGCTCAAACCTGCCGCATAAAAATCAGTGCTGAGTGCTGAGTGCCGAGTCCCGAACTAGAGCCAGTATACGAATAGATAGAGCCCGAGCCACACCACATCGACAAAGTGCCAATACCAGGCAATCGCCTCGAAGCCGAAGTGATGATGCTCATTGAAGTGCCCACGCATCACGCGGATCCAGATCACGAACAGGCCGATCGCTCCTATGGTCACATGCACGCCATGAAATCCGGTGAGCACGAAAAACGTGGTGCCGTAAATCCCGGAGAGCAGTTTCAGATTCTGCGCGCTGTAGGCATGGATATACTCGTGCGCCTGGGAAATAACAAAGGTGAAGCCGAGCAGAAACGTCAAGGCCAGGAACACTTTGACCAGAGCACGATGATTGTTCTTGAGCCCCCAGTGCGCGATGGTCACGGTAACGGCGCTGGTGAGCAACAGTGCCGTATTCATGGCCGCAATGCCCCCCGGGCTCATGCCCTCGAAGGAGCCGTTGAGTAGCCCCGGCCCGTTGGATGGCCAGTGCGCTAGAAAGTGCGGCCACAGCAGCACGCCGGTAAAAAGATTATTGCTGGCGCCCGAGAGCCACGGCAAAACAAACACCCGGGCATAGAACAACGCACCAAAAAAGGCGCCAAAGAAACACACTTCGGAGAAGATGAAAAACACCATGCCCCAGCGGAAACTACTGTCTTCAAGCGCGTGATAGGCACCGGTCTCGCTTTCGTGAATCACGATGCTCCACCAGCCGAAGATGCTTATCACGAGTATGCTGAGGCCGATCGCCATGATCGTCAGTCCGAGTGCCTTGTCACCACTCAGCACATTGGCGCCCCCGAACATCGAACAGAAAAGCCCGAAGGTCGCAAGGAACGACCACGGCGAACTGTGCGGTAAAAAGTAACGGTGTGCGCTGGTGCTGCTACTCATTGTTCGATTTCCCTTGGTACTCGATGTTCAGTGTGCTGTCATGTGAATGTAATCGGCCAGATAAGCGGCCACATAAAAACCCAGCGCGAGCAGCGCGAGCACAATAGCGGTCACCACGACACGCCTGCGCCGCCTGCGCTGCGGATCCATTACCTCGCCGGCCACCGACTCAGGGCACGTCCGGCGCGTCTTGGAAAGTGTGGTAAGGCGCCGGCGAAGGCACCGTCCATTCCAGTCCGTGCGCGCCCTCCCACACCCGACTCGTGGCCCGCTTGCCGCGATACATGGTGCGGATCACGTTGTATAGAAAAATGAGTTGGGTCGCCCCGAAGACGAAACCACCGATTGAGGAAAGCAGATTCAGATCGGCAAATTGCAGTGCATAGTCGGGCACCCGTCGCGGCATCCCGGCAAGGCCCAGAAAATGCTGTGGGAAGAACAGCACGTTGACCGAAATGACCGACAGCCAGAAGTGCCACTTGCCAAGCCCCTCGTGATACATGTGTCCGGTCCACTTGGGCAACCAGTAATAGGTACCGGCGAAAAGTGCCATTAGCGTACCGCCCACCAGCACGTAGTGGAAATGCGCCACGATGAAATAACTGTTGTGGTACTGCATGTCCGCGGGCACCAGCGCCATCATTACGCCGGTGAAACCGCCTATCGTGAACAGGAAAATAAACCCGATGGCGAACAGCATCGGCGTCTCGAAGGTAAGCGAGCCGCGCCACATGGTCGCTACCCAGTTGAATATCTTGATGCCCGTGGGAACGGCGATGAACATGGATGCGTACATAAAGAACAGATCGGCCGAGGTGGGCATGCCCGAGGTGAACATGTGGTGCGCCCAGACCGTGAAGGAAACGAACGAAATCATGGCGAGCGCATAGACCATCGCCGTATAGCCGAAGATCGGCTTGCGCGAGAAAGTGGGGATAACCTCGGAGATGATACCGAAAGCGGGCAGAATCATCACATACACCTCGGGGTGACCGAAGAACCAGAATACGTGCTGCCACAGGATCGGCGAGCCGCCACCCGCGGCATTGAAGAAGCTGGTGCCGAAAAAACGATCGAACAGAAGCATGGTGACGCCACCCGCAAGCACAGGCATGATCGCAATCAGCAGGAACGCTGTCACAAACCAGCTCCAGCAGAACAGCGGCATCTTCAGGAGCTTCATGCCCGGCGCGCGCAGGTTGAGAATCGTGGCGATGATATTGATTGAGCCGAGCACCGAGGAAATACCCATCAGGTGTATGGCAAAAATCATGAAGGGAAACGAATAAGGGGTCTGTTCGACCTGCGGGGCATACATCGTCCACCCCATCGCCGGTGCGCCACCCGGCATGAGGAGCGTGGAAACAAGCATCGACATGCCCGCCACCAGCAGCCAGAAACTCCAGTTGTTAAGCCGCGGCAGCGCCATGTCGGGCGCGCCCACCTGCATCGGCACCATCCAGTTGGCGAAGCCGACCAGGGACGGCATCAGTACGCCGAAGATCATGATGAGCCCGTGCAGCGTCATCATTTCGTTGAAGAACGACGGATTGACCACCTGCAAGCCGGGCGTGGCCAGCTCCGAGCGGATCACCATGGCCATAGAGCCGCCCACAAAGAACATGATCAGGGCGAACACCAGGTACATCGTGCCGATGTCCTTGTGATTGGTAGTGGTTATCCAGCGCAGAATACCCGGGGCCGGCCCGTGATGCGCTTCGCCGTGCCCAACTTCAGCCGTCGTCTTGTAGCTCATTTCGTTCCCTCCGCAACCAATGCGGGTGCCTGCGCCGCCGCTTTGGCGGTCGCCACTTTTACTCCCTTCTCGTGCGACTCAAGCCATTGCTCGAACTCGCGTTTCGGTTTTGCCACGACCACAATCGGCATGTAGGCATGACCGGCGCCGCAGATCTGATTGCATACGCCGCGATAGGTACCCGGTTTCTCAACGTTGATCCACATCTGGGTCACAAAACCGGGAATCGCATCCTGCTTGGCACCGAGATCCGGCACCCACCAACTGTGAATGACATCACCCGATGTAATCAATAGCAAAATCTTCTCGTGCGTGGGCACCACCAACGGATGGTCCACGTCCTGAAGATAATTTTTGTCGCTCCATGGTGAAAGTTTGGAAGTGAGCGTCATGCGCTCTTCGCTAGCAAGCGCAATACGGCTGTAAAATCCGTATAGCGGCTTCGCCGCAGGTGACAAATATTCGTACTTCCACAACCACTGATAACCGGTAATACGAATGCGCATTTGAGCGTGATGATAATTCTGCTCGCGGGTCAGCACGATCGTGGCCGGAATCGCAAGCGCAATCAGGATCAGAAACGGAGCAATGGTCCAGGCGACCTCGAACTTGAGATTCTCGTGAAACTGCGCGGCTTCGGGACGGCGTGAACGACGATGAAACACGATGGACCAGGTCAGCGCGCCGAACACTACCACTGCAATGCCAACCATCATCCAGAACGCGAACATATGCAGATCAAAGACGTCGTGACTGATGGGAGTAACGCCGTGCGGCAGATTCAATTCGATGGCCCACGCGCCAGGTGCGACCACCAGGCCGGCCACCACAGCCATCGCACGCACTACACTCCGTTGTCTCATTCCTGCCTCTCCCTGTTCAGCCATGCGTGCCGAATGCCGGCGTCATCATTTCATCCACTTCCGGCGTGGCGCCGGGCCCGATCAACTCGCGCAACCGCCCTGCCAGCGCCTTGCGTTCCTCGTCGCCGAGCGCGCGACCTACTTCCACCGTCCCACCCCGGGACCTGAGCAACAAGGCCGGGCGTGGCGACTCGATGCGCTCGACGCGCGCCCAGTAACGATCCATAGCGGTGCGCGACTCGGCCCGGTGGCGGCCATATTCCACCACGATTGTGCGCGCACGCACCGTTACCACTTCGCGCACCTGGCTCAGCGTCAGCGCTAGCACCGTGCCGGCAAGCGCCAGGAAAGCACCGGTTACAAATCCAACCACCGGCCAGCCCCCCTCCGTGGCCGCCACCAGGACAAGCGCAAGACACAGAACCAGACTCGCCGCCAGAAACACTCCCAACCCCCGCCGACTCAACGATTGGTTGCGTCGAATGACAATGCGGGTGATGATGGGATCAGGCTTAGTCACGGCACCAGCGGCGTTCAATCCAGAAAATGATACTCCAAGCCCCGTTTCACGGCAAACTACAGGCCCTTTTCCAAGCCGGCTTCCGCCTCGTTGCGCCCCCCTGTCTGCTGTGTCGTGAACGTGCCACCGAGGATCTCTGCCCGGCCTGCTTCCGCGATCTGCCCTGGAACGACCACGCTTGCGCTCAGTGCGCACAGCCGCTGCCTCCGCTGCCAAGCGCGATCTGCGGCGCCTGCGCGCGCAAGCCGCCCCACTTCGACGCCGCCTACGCCGCTTTCCACTATGCATGGCCCATTGATCGCCTGCTGCATCGATTCAAGTTTCGCGGCCATCTGGCGAACGGCCACACCCTCGCGCTCGCGCTCGGCGAATACCTCGATCTGCGCGCCGCCCCGCGTCCCGATCTGATCCTGCCCGTGCCGCTGCATCACCAGCGTCTCGCCGCACGCGGCTTCAATCAGGCGGGAGAGATTGCACGCACGCTCGGTCGCCGTCTGGACGTGCCGGTAGCGCATGACGCGATACGCCGCATCCGCGCCACGCCTGCGCAGCGCGGACTCGGACGTGGCGCGCGCCGTTCCAACCTCAAGGGGGCCTTTAGCTGCCGACGCCACTTCGCCGGCGCGCACGTAGCCGTGGTCGATGATGTCATCACCACCGCCAGCACCGCCAACGCCCTGGCGCACGTACTCAAGCAGGCGGGCGCCGCCAAAGTCAGCCTTTACGCTCTCGCTAGAGCGTGAGGGTCAAGTTGTCTCGCGACCAATGAGATGACGCTGAATCGGGCGGGCCACGAGGGCCAGCACGACACCGACACCAATGCCCACGGCCGCAATGGTGAGATAGATATGCGGCATGTCATGCACGTCATGCGCGCTGAAGCGCCCGGCAATCAAGCCGGCGAGCAGTTCGCCGAGTGCGAGGAACAAAAACCAGGTGCCCATCATGCGTCCGCCAAAACGGCGCGGCGCGAGCTTGGTGGTCGCCGACAATCCCACCGGGCTCAGACAGAGCTCCCCGATGGTGTGCAGCAGATAGGTCAGCGCGAGCCAAGTCGGCAGCGCCTTGTGCCCGGCGACCACGACCCAGGCGGCGCCGGTCATCACCACGAAACCGATGCCCATGAAGATCATGCCGAGCGCAAACTTGAACGGCGTCGAAGGGTCAAGGTTGCGCCGCCCGAGCCAGATCCACAGCCAGGCGAAAAACGGCGCGAGCAGGATGATGAGCAGGGAATTTTCGCTCTGGAACCAGGATGCCGGGAAACCCCAGCCGAAGACATGCAAGTCCGTATAGCGCTCGGCGAACAGATTGAAGTTGGAGCCCGCCTGTTCGTAACCAGCCCAGAACAACACCTGTACCAGGAGCAGAATGGCGAGCGCCGCGAGCCGACGTTTCTCCTTCGCGTTCAGTTCACCGCGAAAAAACACCCACAAGAGAAAACCCAGGCCCAGGGCGAGAATCACGAACCCGGACCACAGCGCGAGTTCGACCGGCGGATAGGCAATGACGCCGAGATAACCGAGCGCGACAAGCACGCCGAAAACGGCAAGCCCAACACCGAGCGCGAACCAGCCGTGGCGTCGCGAACGCCACTCGGCGGCCACATCCTGAAAACGGCTGAATACACCGCGCCCGGCCTCGCCGAGATAGCGGATCGTCAGGCGGTACTGAATGAGACCGAGCACCATGCCGACACCCGCTGCGGCAAACCCGTAGTGCCAGTTCACTTTCTGACCGAGATAGCCGCACACGAGAGGGCCGAGGAAACCGCCGAGATTGATGCCCATGTAATAGATCGAGAACCCGGCATCGCGCCGACCGCCGCCCTCCGGGTAGAGATCGCCCACCATGGCACTCGCATTCGGTTTCAGCAGCCCCGTGCCGAGCACGATCAGAATGAGGCCAATGAAAAAGCTTTTGTGGCTCGGAATCGCCAATGTGAAATGCCCGAGCGCAATGATAATCCCGCCGTACCACACGGCACGCTGCTGACCGATCAGCCGATCGGCGATCCAGCCACCCGGCAGCGCCGTGAGATACACGCCCGCCATGTAGAGTCCATAGATCGCAGTCGCCGTCTTGTCGCCGAAACCGAGTCCACCCTTCTCGACCGCCGCCACCATGAACAGCACTAGCAGCGCGCGCATACCGTAGAAGCTGAAGCGTTCCCAGGTCTCGGTGAAAAACAGCGTCGCCAGCCCGCGCGGATGTCCGAACCAGGTCTTGTCGGCGGGTGAACTCACTTCATCGTTCATGCATAGACTGGCGAAAGCCATTCAGCGCAGCATCAACCATCACGACCATCACCGTCAACCTGGAGCATATGTTGAAACCCCTGGTTCCGAACATTGCTATTGGAACGTGAGTTGCAGCAGGATGCCGGCGAAGACGGCGGCGCCGAACCAGTTGTTGTTCATGAACGCCTGGAAACAGCGGTGCGGATCACGGTCCTTGATCAGCCACTGTTGATAGAGCGAGAAGCAGGCGGCTGCGCCGAGGCCGCAGTAATACACCGGCAACAAATGCAGACGCAGCCCGGCGAGCGCC
>JBOHZI010000054.1:0-10825 GCA_050738295.1 Gammaproteobacteria bacterium | reverse complement strand
CTCTCCAATCGCTTAGAGTCAAACCGGCCGTATTCCTCAGGCTTCTGGATCGCCTGGAGCACCCCATGGTGGCGCACCACAAGCGGCGCCTGGGTACACATAGCTATTTTGCCTATTGTGGTGGTTTTATTGTTGAAACCAGCACTCGTCGTCCATTGTCATTCCCGGGCTCTTCACGCCCCTTCGAGCAGCAGGAACGAGAGCCTGCCAGTGAGGCTGATAACCGTTATTCAAGTAGTACCAAGTCAAGCCCCATCGTCCCCGCTAAAACGTCGGACAGCGAGCGCCGCAAACAGCGGTTTGTCGAATTTCCTACCGACGACAATTACTACGTGACTGAATGGTGGAACAGCCCTGACGATCCGGCACTCTCGGTTGCCCGCTTGCGTATCGAGCCCGGTGTTACCACTCGTGCCTACCGCTTGCGCGGAGTCACGGAACGCTATCTCTTCCTTGCGGGACATGGTCTGATCGAAATTGACGGCCAGAGTCGTGAAGTAGGCCCGGGAGATGGCGTCTTGATCAAGGCTGGTTCGTGGCGCTGCATTACGAACATGGGAGACCGCGATCTGGGTCTGCTTTCGATTTGTCGGCCCCGCTTCAAGCGTATGGAGCATCAGGCTTGAAACCCATCTTGAGAGAAGTTCAGGTTTTTTCCTGCACTGGCCAGAGTGTCGTGGGTGATGATGCGGCCGCCGCCAAGACAGACATCACCCGCATAGACGACCGCATACTGTCCGGGCGTGATGGCCCGCACCGGCTCGTCGAAGCGCAGACTCAAAGTGTCCCCGACATGCTCCAGCGTGGCTGCGACCGGGTGCTGCCGGTAGCGGACGCGGACCTGGACGGTGGCCGGTACGGGCGGCGGTTCGCCTGCGATCCAGTGCACTCGGTCGGCTTGCAGGGCGGTGGAGAGCAGGCGCGGATGAACCGCATCCTGCGCCACGATCAGTGCCTTACGCGCGAAGTCCTTGTCTACCACGTACCAGGGTGAATCCTCGGCATTTTGACGGCCGCCGATACCCAGCCCGCCACGTTGGCCCAATGTATAAAAATGCAGCCCCGGATGCTCGCCTAGCGTGTCGCCCGCGGTGTCTTCTATAGGACCGGGTTCCGGTGGCAGATACTCGGCCAGGAAATCACGAAATGGGCGTTCACCGATAAAGCAGATGCCGGTGGAGTCCGCTCGGTCGAAATTGGGCAGGCCTATTCGACGAGCCAGATCGCGGACTTCCGGCTTGGTGAAGTCGCCGAGCGGGAACAGGGTTCGTTCCAGCGCCGCATTGGATATGGCGTGCAGAAAGTAAGTCTGGTCCTTGGCCGTGTCGTGGGCGGCGAGCAGGGCGGGTTTGCCGGCTATGTCGCCGGTACGGGCGTAGTGGCCGGTGGCGATGGCATCCGCACCCAGGCGTCGTGCCCAGTCGAGGAAGACGCCGAATTTGATGTAGCGATTGCACAGTACGTCCGGGTTGGGCGTGCGCCCCGCACGGTATTCGGCCAGGAAATCGTCGAACACTTGTTGGCGATACTCGCGCGCGAAATTCACGCGATGCAGGGTGATGCCGAGATGGTCGGCCGCGGCGGCGGCGCTGGCTTCGTCGTCCACACGTGTGCAATAGGCATCGTCGGCCTCCCAGTTGGTCATGTGCAGGCCTTCCACCCGGTAGCCGGCTTCCATGAGTCGCCAGGCGGCGACGGCGGAATCGACGCCGCCGGACAGGCCCACGATGACCAGAGGACTTTCGCTCATGCGTCGATCAGGGTGCTGATGACATCCAGCGGATAGCGGATTCCGGCGCGGTATTCCTCGAACGAGCGGACTACGAGCGGGCTGCGCAGAATGTTTGATTTGCTCCGCAGTTGTTCGAGATCGAACCACTCTGGTCCGATGATGCCGTCATCCAGCAGGGCCTCGGGGTCGTGCCCGGTACAGCGGCCGATGACGTTGATGCGCATAAAGGTTTCGCCGTTGTCCGGCTTGCGCCACAGATAGATGCCGCCTAATGCTTCGGCCACAAAGTCGTAACCGGTTTCCTCGCGGACTTCACGCACCGTCGCCTCGACGGGCGATTCGCCGTCCTCGATGTGACCGGCCGGGTTGTTGATACGCTCGTCCCCATTGATGTATTCGCGTACCACCAGATAGCGGCCGTCACGTTCGGCGATAGCGGCGACAGTGAGGTGGGGCTGGAAGCTGCGATCGTTCATGCTTGTTTTGTTACAGATGCAGGCGCCGGGCATCGGGTGCAGGTAGGCTGCGTTCCCATAGCGGTTCGAAACGGCGCTGCAATTCGCGCACGGCCAGCGGTGAATCAAGGGTCAGCGTGCCCGAGTACGATTCGATACGCGGCTGATGGAACGCATCGCCGGCATCGTTGAAGGCATAGACTTCGTCTGTTGGTTCGTCTTCGGCGCACACAAGATGCAGGGCGCAGTAACTGGGCAAGGCCGTTACGACACGCAATACAGCATGCCCCGCCTGAGCGGCGCTGCGTACCTCCTTGCCGAGCAGGCGAATGCTGCTGCGCGAACTCGACAGGGCCACGTCTTTCAATGCGGCCGCGAATTCGTTGCTGTCGGTCAGCCGGGGAGCCAGATCGGGAGCGTACAGTGCAAACTCGTGTCGAGCCGACCGGGCGAGATGGAGCAAGGCGCTGGCCAGCCGGTCGTGTCCGGTGAGTAATTCG
This sequence comes from Gammaproteobacteria bacterium, assembly GCA_050738295.1. Taxonomy (GTDB): domain Bacteria; phylum Pseudomonadota; class Gammaproteobacteria; order JAKDMP01; family JAKDMP01; genus JBAUSV01. Next base: position 8,138 of record JBOHZI010000054.1, on the reverse strand, counting down.
GTAGTGTGGCCGGGTGCACCGTAATCGAGGCGCATGCGTCTGTGCACAATGCCGGCCTCGAGAAACGTCTCGCCTTCGGCATGAAAGCCGAACCGTTCGTAGAAACCGATGGCGCTTACCTGGGCATTCAATTCGCAGTGCGTGTCGCCACGCAGTTTCGCGGCCTCCATCAGCTTGAGCAGCAGCTCAGCGCCCACGCCGGCGCCGCGCCAGCCGGCAAGTACGGCCATACGCCCGATGTGGCCGTCGGGAGTGAGGCGACCGGTGCCGATGGCTTCCCCGTCGGCCAGTGCCAGCGCATGAATGCAGAGTTCGTCGAGCCCATCCCATTCCATGTCGAGTGGCACTTTCTGCTCTTCCACAAAGACCTGCGTACGCACCGCCCGCAAGGCTGTGGCGTCATTGTCCCAATCGGCGAGCCGTACGCTGAATTGCCGCATTAATCGCTGCCGGGGACATAGCGTCGGGTGAGATCCGCGGCCAGGCCTGTATAGGTCGCGGGCGTCAGGGCTTCGAGCTCCTTGCGGGCACCTTCGGGTAACGGCAACTTGGCCACGATTTCGCGCCAGGTGTCGCTGTTCAGTTCGCGCCCACGAGTCGCAGCCTTGAGTGTTTCGTAGGGGGCTTCCACGCCGTAGCGGCGCATCAGTGTCTGTGCGGCCTCGCCCAGCACTTCCCAGTGGGCGTCGAGATCCGCGGCCAGCCGAGCGGTTGCGACTTCGAGTTTGCCGAGTCCGCGTTCCACGGACGCATAGGCAACCAGGCTGTGGCCGAAGGCCGTGCCCAGAGCGCGTTGCGAGGTGGAATCGGTGAGGTCGCGCTGCATGCGCGAAACGGGCAGCTTGTCGGACAGATGGTGGGCGAGGGCGTTGGCCAGGCCGAGATTGCCTTCGGCGTTTTCGAAATCGATGGGGTTGACCTTGTGCGGCATCGTCGAGGAGCCGATTTCGCCTTCCACCAGGCGCTGTTTGAAGTAGCCCAGGCTGACGTAGCTCCAGATGTCGCGGCATAGATCCACGAGCACGGTGTTGAAGGCAGCCAGGGCGTCGAGCAGTTCGGCCACGCCGTCGTGTGGCTCGATCTGGGTGGTCAGGGGTAGCCATTCGAGCCCCAGTTCGCTGACAACTTTTTGCGACAGGCTAGGCCAGTCTACGTCGGAGTAGGCACTGACATGGGCGTTGTAGTTGCCTGTGGCGCCGTTCAACTTTGCGGTGAGCGTCACCTTCTCGAAGCGGATGCGCTGGCGTTCGAGCCGTGCAGCAAGCGTGGCCAGTTCCTTGCCGAGCGTGGTCGGGGTGGCCGGTTGGCCATGCGTGCGGGCGAGCATCGGCGTGTCGGCATGTTCGCGGGCGGCCGTCGAGAGGGTGTCGATGATGCGCCGCATGGCCGGTGCGAAGACCTCTTGGCGTGCCTGGTTCAGGAGCAGTGCCCAGGCGAGATTGTTGATGTCTTCCGAGGTGCATGCAAAATGGATGAATTCGCCGGAAGCTTTAAGCTCCGGCACACTGTCGAACTGTTCCTTGAGATAGTATTCGACGGCCTTGACATCGTGATTGGTGGTGGCTTCGATGGCCTTGATGCGCTCGGCAGCCGCGGTGTCGAAATTCTGTTCGATACGCGCCAGGGCAGCCTCGGCTCGTTTGCCGAGGGGGCGGCATTCTCCGATGCCTGGCGCTGCGCACAAGGTTCGGAACCAGGCCAGTTCGACCTTTACGCGGGCGCGGATCAGGCCGTATTCGGAGAGCAGTTCGCGTAGCGGCGTGACCCGTGCGGCATAGCGTCCGTCGAGAGGCGAAAGGGCGAATAGTGCCTGATGGGTATCGCTCATTGCGGATCCCGACCTTAAAATGGGTATTTTACAGGCCCGTGCCACCATTCGCCGCATGAACGCACTACAAACTCTGATCGCAGGTTCCGGCTGGACTGAACGCCTGGCGGACGAATTAGCAGGCGCCGGCAAAGAGGTGTATGCCCCCGCGCTCGAGTTTCTGCGCCGTGCGGGACGTTGGCCGGCAGACACGCCGGCCGCCGCGGCCGTATTGGCGGCCATTGTCGAGACAGAAGAAGGGCCGGCCCTGATACTCACTCGTCGCCGGGACGGCTTGGTGCACCACCCCGGTCAGGTGGCCTTGCCCGGCGGTGCCGTGGATGCGGCTGACGCCACACCCGAGCAGGCTGCGCTGCGCGAAGCCGAGGAAGAAGTAGGCTTGCCTTCTGCGCGGGTCCGGATACTCGGCCGTTTGCCACGGTACCCGACTACCAGCGGTTATCTGGTGACGCCTGTCGTGGGCTATGTCGACAAGCCGGTGCAACTTGTTGCCTCGCCGGATGAAGTGGCAGATATCTTTACGTTGCCATTGGTTGTGATGATGGATCGTGATCGCTGGCAGCAAAAGACATTCGAATCGAATGGCCTGTCTTTGCCGTATCAGGAATTGCACTGGACCGGACAGCGTATCTGGGGGGCGACGGCTGGCATGCTCCAGTTGCTGCTGCCTCCGCTGCGCAGGGCACTGGGAGAATCGGAATGAGCCGAGATGATTTGAAGGGGTTGCGCCACTTGCTGGATGTAATGGAACAACTCCGCAATCCGCAAACGGGCTGTGCTTGGGATAGGGCGCAGACTCCCCGCAGCATCGCACCGTGGACCATTGAGGAAGCCTGCGAGGTCGCGGCAGCTGCCGAGGCGGGAGACAGCGCGCACTGGCGCGAGGAGTTGGGCGATCTGCTGTTTCATGTGGTATTTCATGCCCGTCTCGCGGAGGAGGATGACGAATTCGACTTCGACGAGGTGGCGGGGGCCGTGGCCGACAAGCTCGAACGGCGCCATCCGCATGTTTTTGCCGGTGCCGAAGCACCGCCCGTGGAGGATTTTAATCGGCAGTGGGAAGCCGAGAAGAGCATGGGGCGCGAACATATCGACGATCATCTGCCAACACAATTACCGGCCTTGATGAGCGCCTTCAAATTGCAAAAACGAGCTTCGGCGGTGGGTTTCGACTGGCCGAATGCGGATGGACCACGTCAGAAAGTGTTTGAAGAGCTGTCCGAACTGGAAGCGGTGGAGGCGGGTGATACGGACGCAATGCAGGAAGAACTGGGCGACTTGTTGTTCGCGGTCGTCAATCTGGCACGTCACCTGAAAGTGGAACCCGAGCAGGCGCTACGCGCAGCCAACCGCAAATTCATCCGCCGCTTCAACTACATTGAATCACGACTAACCGAGCAGGGACTGAAGCCTGAAGACGCAACACTTGCGCAACTCGATGCACTCTGGGACGAAGCGAAGCGCGACAAATAGAACCATGATTTCTGGTCGGATTTATGGAGCAATTTGACAGACGATCTTTGGAGTTATATGGTTAGAAAATGTTCAGGTATTGGAGGGGTACATGAAACAAGTTGCCACTTATACAGGATTACTCGTAACGTTTCTTTTTCTAGCGGGTTGCGCAAGTTTCAAGACCGTGCCTTTCGGTGGTCCTGCAAAGCAGCAAGTTCGTACGGTAGGTTTGGTTACAGTAAATACTCCGCCAGGTCTTACGGTGTCTGTTAGAGCGCCGACAGCAGCTAATTTCGGGTTGATTGGCGGCATAATCGAGGCCAGCGAAATCGATAAGAAATCGAAAGCATTTACAGATGCTGCCGAGTCCATGAATTTTTCGGTGCAAAAGCAACTGACAACGCAGTTAAAAGCAGATTTGGAAGCGGAGGGCTACAAGGTCAACTCGGTAGCGGTCGAGAGAAAGGGCGACTCTTTTCTGGAAAATTATCCAGCTCCCGGTGGTAATGACGCCTTCCTCGATGTCGTCGTGCATAAACAAGAGGCAGGCTATCGTGCGGCAGGGGACAGTACGAATTATTATCCGTATCTGTTCGTTACCGCCCGGTTGGTAAGTGCGTCGAGCAACAAGCTGCTTTATGCCGATCAGATTGTTTATAATCCAATCAATCCCCCCCCAAACGCACGAACCATAGCGCCTGATTCAAAATACGGTTACCCGGATTTCGACCACTTGATGGCCAAGCCCAAGCAGTCGGTCGAGGGATTGAAGGAGGCGGTCGACAGGGTCGCTCAGGCGATTGCTGCTGATCTCAAATAAATGGTATTTGTGACAAAGTAAGTCAGGATGTTGGAAAGAGTGTCATGAAGTTTCCAGTCCTTGGAGCTACCGTTGGTATCTGCGTGCTCTCCGGTTGTGTTAATTATGTTCCAGGTCAAACTGCAGCGCCTACTAGCAGTAAGCCTCTTCATGCGGGCTATCTGCTTAAAGGCAGGCACTGTCCGCGCGTGGATGAGCTTTCCGCAGTACCCGTACGGCTGGGGCAGGATCGTACCGTGTCTCTGGGCAGTACAAGTGCTTGTGTTGCCCTGCAGTCCGGAATCAATGAACCCGCAGATCTGCTCAAGCTTCCCGTTTCCAGAACTGTGTATTACGTAACGGTCCGTACCCGCCGTGCACCGATGATGTTAATGCCTCGCCTTGAATTTCTGGACGGCAAGCGGCAGGTTCTCGATACGTTGACGTATAAAAACATGAAGTCCAAGGGCAATGCAATGAGTGTGGCGTTCTTTGTAAAACCGGGGAAGGGACAGCCGACTTATTTGCTGGTTTATCCCGACCCCGCTCTGATTGGGAAAAAGCACCAGCGTTTACAGCAAAGTGAGGCGCTAAATTATTACGTCTTTTATGCGTCCATATCCGGTGCAGAACGAAAATCCACCATCACCTACGCTGAGCAGGGCACACTGGAGATTCGTCTTGTCAGTTACCAAACGTCCGATCTGAATCGTTCTGGTCAGTGAAAAATGGAATTTCAGAGGCCGATAGCATCGCGAGCCGAAACGTAATTCAGGCCAAGCGACTGGGCGACGGCTTCGTAGGTGACGTCGCCGCGGTGCACGTTAAGTCCTTCGAGCAGATGCGGGTCGTCGGCGAGCGCTTGCTTGTAGCCCTTGTCGGCTAGTGCATGCACGAACGGCAGCGTGGCATTGGTCAGCGCGAGAGTCGAGGTGCGCGCTACGGCGCCCGGCATGTTGGCGACGCAGTAGTGCACCACGTCTTCCTCGATGTAGATGGGATCACTGTGGGTAGTGGCCCGGCTGGTTTCGAAACAACCGCCCTGATCGATGGCGACGTCAACCACGACCGATCCACGACGCATTTTCTTGAGCAGTGCGCGGTTGACCAGCTTGGGGGCAGCGGCACCGGGCACCAGAACTGCACCGATCACGAGATCGGCTTCCGTTACGCTGGTTTCGAGACTATCAACAGTGGAGTAGAGCGTCTCCAGACGCGGACCGTAGAGGTTGTCGAGCTCGGCCAGACGTTCGATCGACTTGTCGAGGATTGTGACCCGGGCACCGGAACCCATGGCCATACGCGCCGCATTGACGCCCACGACGCCACCGCCAATGATTACAACATGGGCCGGTGCAACACCGGGCACGCCGCCGAGCAGCATCCCGCGCCCGCCTTGAGCGCGTTCCAGGCTGTGGGCACCGGCCTGGATCGACATCCGCCCGGCCACTTCGCTCATCGGGGCGAGCAACGGCAGACGGCCCCGATTGTCGGTGACCGTTTCATAGGCTATGGCGATCGCGCCGGATTCGAGCAATAGCTGAGTCTGCTTCGGATCGGGGGCCAGGTGCAGATAGGTGAAGAGAATCTGATCTTCCCGCAGGCGTTTGCATTCTACGGGTTGGGGCTCCTTGACCTTGACGATCATGTCGGCCTTGGCAAATACCGTTTCGGCATCGGGCGCGATGTCCGCGCCAGCGTTGCGGTAAGCCGCATCGTCAAAGTCGATGCCGGCTCCGGCCTGGGTTTCGACCAGTACCTTGTGACCGCTGTGTGTGAGCTCGCGAACGCCGGCGGGGGTAAGCCCGACACGGTATTCATGAGTCTTGATTTCTTTCGGAACGCCGATGAGCATGACTCGTCACCCTCGTGATTAAAGGAACCGGCACCAGAAGCCGGGAAAACCAGAGAATTTTACCAGAATTTTCCTTCTGGTCGATACTCTGCGGCTTCTACTTTCCAGCTGTCGGCTCAATTTCAACGATGTTAGTATGCCCGCATGAAATCTGAACATACGCCCCGCCGCTACCGTCGCCGCCGTTCTACAGGGCGTTTTCTGATCTTGGCCGTCCTGATCGCGGTCATTATCTTCGTGATCGTAGAGTTTATTCCAATGCTGCTGCGCTCGCATCCGGCACCTCAGAAGCAAACAACGCCCTCCAGCATTACAGCGGCGATGGCTGCGGCAAGCGACAGTTTGAAAGGTTTTGTAGTCGTGCTGTGGCGGCAGGGTTGCGCAGCGGGTTGCCCCGACTATGCGTTGCATTACGCTGATGGAAAATTGCAATACACCGGCATTCGAAACGTGATCAAGAAAGGCAACCTGAGCGTCAATTTTGATACCTACCATCAACAACAGCTGCTCAAATTGGTCGAACAGGCCGCATTTTACGGTCTGGGCGACGATTACACTCTGCAGAGCAAGAAGTGCCATCCCAATCGGTCGAATGCCGCGATTTACGTTGTGGGCGTCACATTGAATGGCGAGACCAAGAAAGTCAAAGTCAACGAGGGTTGCACCAATATACCGGCTCAGCTTGGGCAGTTGGCCAAAGGCATCGACAAGTTGACTCGCAGCTCACACTGGACGGGAATCATCAACGCTCCAGCGAATGCAACGCAAGCCGGCGGACAGAAATAATTTCGCTTATCGGGTGATTGGTTTCCTGCTGTTCAGACCGAGTTATCCGCTGGTTCGGAATTGACAAAAATGCGTCCGTCGCGGATTTCGACCGGATAGGTGTGGATAGGCTCGTAGGCGGGGGGGCAGAGCACGGCTCCCGTGTGGATATCGAAGCGGGCGCCGTGACGCGGACATTCTATTTCGCAGCCTTCTATGGTGCCGCCGGTAAGTTCGCCGCCATCGTGAGTGCAGACGTCCTGAATGGCATACACATTGCCCTCGCACTTGATGATCGCTACTTCATCGTCGTCGATCCAGATCGTGCGGTAACCGCCGGGTTCAATTTCGTCTACGCCGCAGACTTCGATCCATTCACTCATTGCATCTTCCTTTCGGTCAGTTCAATTCAGTAAATTTTGGCTAGCGCGGTTTTAGAGCGTAGCGAGCGAAGGTAGTTTGTATGCAGCCGGGGCGCAGTAACCGCGAGGATTACGAGCACCGCCTGCATGCAAAATACCGAGCGCAGTAGCTCTAAAACCGGCTAGTACATGCCCGTTTGGAGGCGGGCCTCATCCGACATTCTGTCCGGCCCCCAGGGCGGATCGAATACCAGTTCGGCCTGCACTTCGCCGCATGTCGGAATCAGTTTGAGTTTGGCACGCACATCGTCGAGCAGTATGTCGCCCATGCCGCAGCCGGGTGCCGTTAGTGTCAGGTCCACGGTTACATTGCGTTTGGCGTCTTCGCGCGTTTCGATTTCGCATTTATAGATAAGCCCAAGGTCAACGATGTTGATCGGTATTTCCGGGTCGAAGCAGGTCTTGAGCTGTTCCCATGCCAGATTTTCGAATTCCTCATCGCTCGGATTCTCCGGCATGGATTCTCCCAAGTCTACGTCGAGCCCTAAAGCGTCGGCGTCTTTGACATCCACGCGTACCAGATTGCCACCGATGTAAACAGTCACGCTGCCGCCCATGGCCTGGGTGACCTGCACCTCGGTACCTTCCGGAATGACCACCTCGGTGCCCATGGGCACTAGTACGCCGGGGCAGTCACGCTCCGCAGTTACGACTTGTCTGTCACCCAACATGATGCGTTACTCCGTACTCACCGGTTTGTGGTCGTCGCTCAACGCCGATTGCACCGTATGCCAGGCAAGCGTGGCGCATTTGACGCGTGAAGGGTAGGCACGTACGCCGGCCAGCGCCTCAAGTTTGCCCAGTTCGACTTCGCCTTCGGGTTGGTCGTTCCCGGTCAGCAGGGCATGCATATGATTGAACAGGGTATCGACTTCGGCAATGGTTTTGCCCTTGAGCGCTTCGGTCATGAGGGAGGCGGAAGCCACGGAAATCGCGCAACCGCTACCGTTAAAGCTGACGTCGTCTATGTGGTCGCCATCGAGAGTGAGATACACGCTCAGACGGTCTCCACAC
>JBOHZI010000053.1:0-10895 GCA_050738295.1 Gammaproteobacteria bacterium | reverse complement strand
ACGCGCATGGCCGGCACGCTCACAGCACCACCGCCAACCAGCGCAGAAACCGGGTAATGGGCTCGACAGCGAAGATGCCGGCCAGTATGAAAATGACTGTGATCGAAATCAGCACCACGAAAAACCACGGCGAGGTGCGGGCTGCCGGGTAACGGCGCGAATGGTGTGCTGTCGGCTGGGGTTTGTCTGCCACGGGCATCTATCGGTTCAAATCACGCGAGAATTGTACCGCCGAAGCCGGTTTACAACGTCTCGGCTAGCCGAACGGGGGCCGCAAATGGCACAATATACGGATAAACAGGCTGTTTAAAAGCGTAGCGAGCGAAGACAGCTTGGACGCAGAGGAGTGCAGAAACCGCAGTGTACGCGCTGGTACATGAGGATTTCGAGCACCACATGCGTTCAAGATGTCGAGCGCAGTAGCTTTTCAACAGCCTGTTTTAAGAGTCACTTTTTTGCGCGTCGCCTATCCTTTCGGGGGCGAGTCGCGCCTTATTCGATTACGGAGACCGTCATGCCTGCCAATGTTGCTCAGATACTCAAAGCCCTGGACCTCGAAGCCGTCAACCCTGGCGCCTGGAGTCCTTCGCTCGGCTGGGCCGGCAAGGGCAAAACCTTCCATTCGACCAATCCCGCTACAGGCGAATCGATCGCCGAAATCCGCGGCGCCACGGTCGAGGAATACGAGCAGCTCATGCGGGATGCCGAAGCCAATGCCCTCGCTTGGCGCGAGGTGCCGGCGCCGCAGCGTGGCGAAGTCGTGCGCCTGATCGGCGATGCGCTGCGCGAGCACAAGGACGCGCTGGGTAGCCTGGTAGCGCTCGAAATGGGCAAGATCAAGCCCGAAGGCGACGGCGAAGTGCAGGAAATGATCGATATCGCCGACTTCGCACTGGGCCAGTCGCGCATGCTTTACGGCAAGACGATGCACTCGGAACGCCCTGGTCACCGCATGTACGAACAATGGCACCCCTATGGCGTGGTCGGTGTCGCCACCGCCTTCAACTTCCCGGTTGCGGTGTGGGCCTGGAACGCCATGCTGTCCGCCATCTGCGGCAACGCCACGGTGTGGAAGCCCTCGCCGAAGGGTGCGCTGTGCGCCATCGCAGTTCAGAAACTTGTTAACAAGACACTGGAAGCGCATGATTTACCGCTCGTTTTCAGCTTTTTCTGCGAAGGCGGCACGGAACTGGCCCAGCGCTTTTACGCCGACGAACGCGCGCGCCTGATGTCGTTCACCGGCTCCTGTCACATCGGCAAGATGGTGAACGAGATTGTCGCCCAGCGCATGGGCCGTTCGCTGCTCGAACTGGGTGGCAACAACGCACTCATCGTGGACGAAACCGCCGACCTCAAGCTCGCCATCCCCGCCATTGTGTTCGGCGCCGTGGGTACCGCCGGGCAACGGTGTACTTCGACGCGTCGCCTGATCGTGCACGAATCGATTGCCGACGATCTGTGCGACACCTTGGCCCACGCCTACAAGCAGGTCAAGATCGGCGACCCGCTCGACAGCGGCGTGTTGATGGGCCCGTTGTGCGACGAGAACGCCATCAAGCGTTATCAGGACGCCATTGAGCGTGCGCAGAAGGAAGGCGGCAAACTGCTGACCGGCGGCAAGGCCATCGACGGCAAGGGCTATTTCGTCGAACCCACCATCATTCGCATGCCTGCACAAAAAGGCGTGGTGCTCGATGAAACCTTCGCACCCATTCTTTACGTCATGACCTACAGTGATCTTGACGAAGCGCTGGCCATGCACAATGCCGTGCCGCAGGGTCTCTCCTCCGCCATCTTCACACTGAACCTGCGCCATGCCGAGCGTTTTCTTTCGGCGCACGGTAGCGACTGCGGCATTGCCAACGTCAATATCGGTACTTCGGGTGCGGAAATCGGCGGCGCCTTCGGTGGCGAAAAAGAAACCGGCGGCGGGCGCGAATCGGGTTCCGACGCCTGGCAGCAGTACATGCGACGTCAAACCAACACGATCAACTGGTCGAGCGAACTGCCGCTCGCCCAGGGCATCAAGTTCGATTTAGGCTGAATGCTTGTGTAGGAGCGGCTGTCCCGACCGCGGATCCAGAAGGCATGATAAACAACAAAAGGACTCTGAACCATCCCCGTTATTGACATTGATACGCAAGCATTAAGGCATATGCATTTTTGTTCACTCCCCATAGAGCCGATTCATCCTCTGAGATGCGGAATACAAATCTCTGGAGGCCGGAGGCCCAATCTGCACCTGGTCCCGCCTGAACTGTCCAAGTGATAGTAACAGCACGGGTTTTTTCGTCAGTCGAGTATTGGAATGTTCCAGGCACATTCGAACTTCCATCGTACTGAGGTAGCCCAATTGCGTTGAGAACAGTATCTTGCAAATTCTGACACATATTCTGTCCCTGAAAATGCAATAAACTTTGGACAATTTCAGGAAGATTGCCAGATGCGCCGCTTACTGTCCCTGATGTCGGAGCTGCAGACGTCCCAGAGTCTTTACCGCAACCCGTAAGAGCAATGATTACAGCAATAAGCGGCAGGATTAAGCATGATTTTTTAAGCATGAAATATCCCTTTAACGATGATTTGTCTTTGGCAAAAGCGTAATCCGTCTCTCCGAATTTTCCAACCATCCGCTGATAACGCCTCTGAAGATTGTTGCGATGGTAGGTTCCTATATTGCTGAAGCGGCGGTAGAAACATCGGCTGGAATGTATGGTTATGCACCGCTCTGCTCCAAAGGCACGCGTGACGCTGGAGTCATAGGAGCCGCATGGTGCCAAAGCTCAATTCGATGCTCCTCATTTACCTCTATGATTTTTGCGCGAGCTCGTGTTAGCGCGTTGCCGTCGTCTGAGCAACCATAGATCAGATAAAACGCTCGCTGGTAGTTAGCGTAGTCGAGATAGGCGCCGAGCGTTTGGATATCCTTCTTTATACCCTTCACTGACCCAGTGATTGGCTTTACTTCAACTACTGCAAAGTTGTTCATGCCGCCTGGAACATGAACTAGGAAATCCGGCTTGGTCCTGTCAAGGTGATTTCCCCGTATCATTGGATGCCCGGATTTATCTACTTCGCCCGAAAGGAAATAGTCAGGCTCAGTCCAATTTATTCGCAGTTGATAGTACAGTTCATAGCAGTAGACACGCTCTCTGTATATGGGGCTTTCAAGGCCAACTACAGGGAGTTGGAAGTAGGTAGCACAGATGCGCGATGTCGCTTCTTTCAAGCAATTTTCGAAGTCATGCACGGCATACTCCCCGATATTCAACTCCGCGTTTTGATGTATAAACATGCCTGAACTATAGCACTTGATCCGGGAACGTGTTATGGAGAAGATTACGGGCGTACTATCCCTTTACTTCTTCGAAGCGATTGGCATCGCGATTCTTGCGCACATGCTGCGGGTCGAACACCCGCCCGTTCATGACAATCCACACGCCCGGTGACAAAATCTGGGCGGCCACGAAGGCTGCGGCCACATTGAACTGGGCATCCGTATCGCGGAACCGCGCCGGCTTGAGCGCACCGGTCAGCACGATCGACTTGCCTTCGATCCCAACCAGGGCCTGCGCCGTATCCACCATGGTGTCGGTGCCGTGAGTCACCAGCACACTCGGCGTGGTAGCGGCCTCTACAGCGGCGCGAATCTTCGCGCGATCCTCGTCGGTCAGATCCAGGCTGTCCTTTTGCATCAGGGGTTGCACGGTGTAAGGCACGCCAACGCCCGCCTCGGTCAGTATGCCTGCGATCACCGGCGTACCCACTTCATAGTGACTGAGTGCATCGAAATAAATCTTGTCGATTGTGCCGCCGGTGGTAATCACCGTTACACCGGTCTCGCCAACTCCGGGCGCTTGTTTCCTGTCTTCGGTTCTGTTTTGATGCATTATGGTCGCTATGGAATCGATCCTATGACCACTATTGTACGGCGCATGCTGGCGGCTTTCGCCCTGCTTGCGGTGGCTCTGCCGGCCTGCGCTGCGACAACGGCGCCCGAAATCGCCATCACGGGACCCATCGGCCCGCCGATGGCGAGTTATGTGCAGCGCGAACTGACCGAGGCCGCAAAGGCGCAGGCGCCGTTCGCGTTGATCCGTCTGGACACGCCGGGCGGTCTGTCCGATTCCATGCGCAGCATCATCAAGTCCATTCTTGCTTCGCCCGTGCCGGTGATCTGCTGGGTAGGTCCGGAAGGCGCGCGCGCGGCCAGTGCCGGCACCTACATTCTCTATTCCTGCGGCTATGCCTCGATGGCGCCCGGCACCAACGTGGGGGCCGCCACGCCGGTGGCGCTCAACCCGACCGGTGGCAGCGACACGCCTGCGAAACCGGAAACCGCGGAAGGCAAAAAGATACTCAACGATTCGATCGCCTACATCAGAAGCCTGGCGGAACTGCGCGGTCGCAACGCAGACTGGGCGGAGCTGGCCGTGCGCGACGGCGCAAGCATCAGCGCCAAAACGGCACTCAAGATGAACGTCATCGAAAGCTTGGCATCCAGCCCGAAGAGCCTCCTTGCCGCCCTCGACGGTGTCGAAATACCGACAGCTAACGGCAAGGTAAAACTCAACACCACAGGCGTTACGCTCAAGGCGCGCGATCAGGATTGGCGCGAACGATTACTCACCGTGATCACCAACCCGACGGTAGCCTATCTGCTGTTCATCATCGGCCTGTTCGGTCTGTTGATGGAAGGCCTGCATCCGGGGTTCATACTGCCCGGCACCGTCGGCGCCATCAGTCTCATTCTGGCGTTGTTTGCCTTTCACGCCCTGCCCGTCAACTATGCCGGCGTGGCTCTGATCGTGCTTGGCGTCATCCTGTTTGCCGCCGAAGCCTTCGTCACCAGTTACGGCACGCTCGCCATCGGCGGCATCGTCGCCTTCGTGTTCGGCTCTATAATGTTGATCGACACGCACGCACCCGGTTACACCTTGTCCCGCACTTATATCGGCAGCATCGCAGCCGTAGCCGGAGTCGTGATTATCGGCCTCGTGTACTTCCTTGTGCGCATGCGACGACGTCCGGTTGTGAGCGGGCTCGAACACATGATCGGGCGCGCTGCTACTGCTCTGTCCGACTTCGATAGCAAGGGCTATGTCCGCATCGAAGGCGAACGCTGGGCGGCAGTAACATCGATGCCGATCAAGGAAGGCGAACGTGTTATGGTCAACTCAATCGACGGACTGGTGCTGTCCGTCTCGCCAGTGACTCCCACCTGATCTGGCTCTATTTAACCGGAGGATAGAAACATGCTGATTCCCATTCTCGTTGCCATCGCCGTCGTTATTCTGATTGTGCTCAGCTCGATCAAAATTCTCAAGGAATACGAGCGTGGCGTGATTTTCCTGCTCGGTAAGTTCCAGGCTGTGAAGGGACCGGGCCTGATCATCCTCATTCCCGGTGTTCAACAAATGACCCGCGTCGATTTGCGCGTCATCGTCATGGATGTACCGCCGCAGGACGTCATCTCGCGCGACAACGTCTCCGCCAAGGTCAACGCCGTCATCTATTTCCGCATTGTCGATCCGGAACGCGCCATCATTCAGGTGGCCGATCCGTTCGGTGCCACCAGCCAGCTGGCGCAAACAACGCTACGGTCGGTGCTGGGTCAGCACGAACTCGACGACATGCTCGCCGAGCGTGACAAGCTCAATCTGGCCATTCAGGCCATCCTCGACGAACAAACCGACGCCTGGGGCATCAAGGTCACCAATGTCGAGATCAAGCAGATCGAGCTGGACGAAAACATGGTGCGCGCCATCGCCCGTCAGGCCGAAGCCGAACGTACGCGCCGCGCCAAGGTGATCAATGCGAAAGGCGAACTGGAGGCCTCTGAAAAGCTCACCCAGGCCGCTGCTCGACTGGCCACACAGCCGCAGGCCATTCAGCTGCGTTACCTGCAAACGCTCACCGAGGTCGCCGCGCCCGGCAAATCCAACACCATCCTCTTCCCATTGCCGATCGACCTCATCAAACCACTACTGGAAATTATGCCGATAGACAAAAAGTAGAATTGGAGTAGACGATATCCTGGTAAGTTTTCCAGCCTCGAAAATCGGAACTGGTCAGGTTTCTTCCAGCTCGCGCGCCTGACCACACGCCCAGCACACCTCGAATTGTGCTTCCAGGTGTTCCCCACAGTGCGGACATACCCACGGATCGGTGGACACCGGGCGCAGACTCTCCAGCGTACTGGCTACCAGACGCTCGCCCGCTATGTGGTCTTCCTCGGCTACCACCCATATTTCCGGGCGCGCGATCACCGGTGTCAATTCTCCGGCAATAGAACCGGAATTGGTTGCGTTGCGCACGAAAATTCCGATCCCTCGCTCATCGAGGGTCCGGCGCACGTATTCCAGCAAGGCGGTGTCCGTGGTTGAGAGAACGCACTTCACGATGGTGTATCCAATGCTTGACGCTGTTGCTATTATGCCGGTGTATGGATACCGATCAAATTGAATCTACTGCTTTTCTGGTTCGCGACCCCGGTTTGAGCCGGATGAGTATCAGCGGATCCGATGCCACGACGTTTCTCGAAGCCCAGAGCATGACGGCACTCGCTGCGCTGGAGGATCGACGACTGTGTCGTTGCGGTTTTGCCGATAGCAAGGGCCGCGTGATCGCAGTGGCCACGGTCTGGCATACCGGAACGGACTGGCGTTTGATCCTGCCCACAGAAGAAGCGGAATGGTTCGTCTCTCATCTGCTGCGGTTTCGTTTTCGATCGCACGTGGAAATCGGCATGACGGATTGGGCTGTTGCAGCCTTGTTCGGTGAAAGCGCTGCAACGGCATTCGAAACGATTAACCTGAAAGTGCCTGACACAGATAGGATTAACGTGGCGAACGATCTGGAAATTGCGGCCATACCCGATGGACGTTATCTGATCACCAGCGAGGCGCCACGCATGGTGACTACGCTCAATGCGCTTGCCGTCGAATGCGCCGATGCCGATCGCACGCATTGGCATGGCGTTTGCATGCAGGCTGGTGAAGTCGCTCTCTGCGAAGCCACCCGCGGACAATTCCTGCCACAGTGGCTCAACTTCGACACGCACGGCGTCATCGCCTGGAACAAGGGTTGCTATCCCGGACAGGAGATCATCGCGCGCCTGCAACACCGCGGTACGGTGAAGCGCCGCATGACCCTGCTTGCCACCGAGTCCGATGCGCCAACCGGCGCGCGCATCGAGGTAAATGACGTACCGGTGGAAATGGTGAACCACGGCATCCTGCCGGATGGCGAACATGTAACGCAGGTTGTAGCGCCCTACCCGCTCGATTCGAGGCTGAAGCTCTTGCAAATTTAAGGCACAAGCAACCCGTCTACCGATCTACAAGTCCCCAGTCCCTTTGCAGCATGACGCAGACACCGAAAACGATGCCGGCATCGTCGGTCAGGCTGACGTGTACCTCGCCTCCACCGCGCTCGGCGACGAAAGCCGCGCCCTTGGGTGAAAACTCGATTTCGGGTCGACCCAGCCGGTCAGGCACCAGGATGACATCGTGGAGCGTCATGCGCGGGCAGAATCCAGTACCCAGCGCCTTGACCGTCGCTTCCTTGGCACAAAAATGCATGGCCAGGCTGCGTGGCGCATCTTTCTTGCGACGGAACCGTTCGGCTTCGTCTGCCGTGAGGATATGGCTCACGGCGCGCTCGCCCCAGCGTTCCCACAGCCGGCGCATGCGTGCCAGTTCCACAATATCGGTACCAATACCGTAGATCATAACGGGCCTTGTCGCAGCAATGCCTTCATGCGGGCAACGGCCTGTTCCATGCCCACGAAGGTGGCTTCGGCCACGATGGCATGGCCTATGTTCAACTCCGTCAGGCCCGGCAGTCCAAGCACCCCGCGCACGTTGTTGTAGTTCAAACCGTGGCCGGCATTAAGCACGATTCCAAGTTCATTCGATTTATTAGAAGATTGTTTTAATCTATTGAATTCACTATTTTTTACTGTGTCGTTTTCCGCATCGGCATAGCGACCGGTATGTAATTCAACTACCGGAGCGCCCACCTCGGCCGCTGCTTCCACCTGGGACGGTTCGGGATCGATGAAGAGCGAGACCCGGATGCCCGCCGCTGCGAGACGCACCACGGCATCGCGGTAGCGCTCCAGATCGCCCGCCACGTCCAGTCCGCCTTCGGTGGTGAGTTCGGCGCGACGTTCGGGAACCAGGCACACATCCGGCGGCGCCAGTTCGCAGGCGATCACCAGCATCTCCTCGGTGACGGCCATTTCCAGATTGAGTTTGGTGGCGAGCACCTCGCGCAGGATGCGCACATCGCGGTCCTGAATGTGGCGCCGGTCCTCGCGCAGATGCACGGTGATGCCGTCGGCACCCGCCGCCTCCGCTGCCAGCGCCGCACGCACCGGATCGGGATAATCGGTGCCGCGGGCCTGGCGCAGCGTCGCAATATGATCGACATTGACACCCAGTGCGACCCCTTTCACGAGGCGACTCCCACGCCACGGGTGGTCATGGCACGCGCCACATCGAGGCTGCGCAGCGGGCGCCCGTGGAGGTGCGCCGTGATGATGCCGCGAAACAGCCCGGCAGCCACCTTCAGGGCCCGCTCGTCATCATAACGCTCATCGGCAATGGCGAGCAGCAAGGCGCCGGTTTCACCCTGCTCCGCCGGCACCAGGCCCCGCTCGTGGTCGTAGCGGTAGCAGCGTTCCGACTTCAGCGGCAAACCGTCCACATCTCGCGTGAGCGACGGCAGTACGCCCAGGAGACGCATCAGACGACCCTCGAAGCGCCGCACGGCCTGAGCCGTATGGTCCTCCAGGCGCAGCAGCGTATCTTCGTACAGTGCATAAACTTCCGGCATGGCGTCGCCACGCGGCAACAGCCTGAGCAGCAACTCATTCACATAGCATGCAGCGAGAAAGCGGTCGCCGCGAAACGTATGCCCCTGGCCCGCCGCTTCGACCTTGTCGAGATTCGCCAGTTCGCCGCCCTGCCGGAAACTGAGCAGCAGTGGAGTAAAAGGCGCCAGCACCGTGCTGGCTGTACGTCGCGGAGCACGCGCGCCGCGCGCCACGAGACCGATCCGGCCATGCTCGCGCGTCAGTACTTCGGCAATCAGGCTCGTCTCGCGGTAGGGATAGCGATGCAGCAACCAGCCCGGTGCCAGCACAATCCGCGTGCGATCATTCACAGTCCGAGGCCCATATCCTGCAAGAGCCTTACATTGTCGCTCCAGCCCGCGCGCACTTTTACCCGCAAGCTCAGCATGACCTTGCACTCCAGTTCCGCTTCCAGCGTCTTGCGTGCCGCGGTACCGATGGCCTTGGCCATGCGCCCGCCGGCACCGATCACAATGCCCTTCTGACTTTCCCGCGCCACCCAGATCATCGCGTCCAGGTGCAGGCAGTCACCCTCCACGACCCAGCGTTCGATGCTGACGTAGGTTGCGTAAGGCAACTCGGCGCCGAGCCGTTCGAACAGGGCTTCGCGGATACTTTCCGAGGCCCGCTCGGCCGCACCCTGATCGGTGATCTGTCCGGGCGGGAAATATTGCGGCGCTGGCGGCAACAAGGGCAGCAAGGTTGCCGGTATCTGCGCCAGGTTTTCCCGATTACGGGCGCTTACCGGGATGACGGCCACGAAGTCGTGGCGTGCCGAGTGTTCGGCCATCAGCGGCAATAGCGCCTCGCGCGGTGTGACCTTGTCTACCTTGTTGAGCACCAGTACCACGGGACATCCGGCCTCGCGCACGATAGCGAGCGCGCGTTCGTCATCGTCGCGCCAGCTTGACGCCTCGACCACCAGCATGACCGCATCGGCATCGACCACTGCACGGCGCGCACCGGCATTGAGCGCGCGGTTCAGCGGGCGTCCGCCGCTGGCATGCAAGCCAGGGCTGTCGATCAGAACGATCTGGCTATCGGGGCCGTTGACGACGCCGAGGATGCAACGGCGCGTAGTCTGCGGTCGCCTTGAGACAATCGCGACATGATCGCCCACCAGGGCATTGACCAGCGTGGACTTGCCGACATTGGGTCGTCCGGCGACGGCCACGAACCCGGCGTGAAAAGTGGATTCGCTCATCAGGCGGAGCGCGAGTGCGAGGGATTCAAATCAGCCAGACGGCTCAACACATCATCGGCGGCAGCCTGTTCGGCGCGGCGACGGCTGCTACCCCGACCACAACCGGTCAGGTGCATGGCTTCGATCCGGCATTCCGCGCTGAATTCGCGCGCGTGATCGGGGCCGCTGCTCGCGGTCAAACAGTATTCGGGCAAGGCAATACTCCGGGCCTGTAGCACTTCCTGCAGACGGGTTTTCGGATCCTTGAGCAGTTCGGGATCGGGCAGATCGTTCAGCGGTTCGGCGAACAGGCGTCCGAGCACTTCCCGTGCCGCGTCGTAACCACCGTCCACAAACACGGCACCGATGACGGCTTCGAACACATCCTCCAGCGTGGAGCGGCGCTGAAAGCCTCCGCCGTGTTGCTCGCCGACGCCCATCATGATCAGCTCGCCCAGATCGAGTGTGCGTGCGAGACGCGCCAACGCCTCGCTGTTGACCAGGCTCGATCGCATACGAGTCAGATCGCCTTCAGCCAGATCCGGCCACTCCGTGTAGAGCATGTCGGCCACCGCCAGACCAATGGCGGCATCGCCCAGAAATTCCAGACGTTCATTATGCACAGGACCCGCACTGCGATGGGTCAATGCCTGTTCGGCCGTGCCCGACTCGGCAAAGCGATACCCCAGACGTTTGCCCAGTTCGACTATCGGGTCAGCCTGCTCCGGCACTGCGTGTAACCGTAATCGAATGTCGGCAATGGAGTACGAAGCTCAGGTTGCCGATAAACGATTTCTCGATGGGATGATCAATCGAAATAGACATCTGGTTACCCTGTATCGAGAATTTGAA
>JBOHZI010000052.1:0-11060 GCA_050738295.1 Gammaproteobacteria bacterium | reverse complement strand
GGTGAAAATACCCGATCCGAAATTTTCCTCGCAGACCAAAGACAAGCTGGTCTCCTCCGAGATCAAGGGGATCGTGGAAAGCCTGACCAGCGAAAAACTGGCGGAGTATTTGCTCGAGCATCCCGGCGAAGCCAAGGCTGTCATCGGCAAAGTGATTGAAGCCGCACACGCGCGCGAAGCCGCACGCAAGGCGCGGGAAATGACGCGACGCAAGGGCGCGATGGATATTGCCGGCCTTCCCGGCAAGCTGGCCGATTGTCAGGAGCGCGATCCTGCGCAAAGCGAACTGTTCATGGTGGAGGGCGATTCCGCGGGCGGCTCGGCCAAGCAGGCGCGCGATCGCCGCACCCAGGCGATTTTGCCGCTCAAGGGCAAGATCCTGAACGTCGAGCGTGCGCGTTTTGATCGCATGTTGTCTTCGGTCGAAGTTGGCACGCTGATTAACGCGCTCGGCTGCGGGATTGGCAACGAGGAATTCGATCCCGAAAAACTGCGCTATCACCGCCTGATCATCATGACCGATGCCGACGTAGACGGCGCACACATCCGCACGTTGCTGCTCACATTTTTCTATCGACAGATGGGAGAACTGGTCAAACGCGGCCACATTTACATCGCGCAGCCGCCGCTCTACAAGCTCAAGTCCGGCAAGAAGGAAACCTACATCAAGGACGAAGCGTCGCTCGCGCAACATTTGCTGCACAACGCACTGGACGGCGCAGAGTTTCGTTCAAGCGTTGGCGCAGAGCCAATCGAGCCGGAGACACTCGCCGGACTGGCGCGCGAGCATCTGGTTATCACCCGTACGCTTGATCGACTCGTCCGTCGGCACGAACGCGAAGCGCTCGAAGCGCTGCTCGACATTCCGGTTATGGACGAAACCCGATGGCAGGATGACGGTGCCCGCTCTGCCTGGATACGGGCCTGGCAACAGGCAACCGAAACACTGGGTGGTGACGGCGCGCAATATGAATTTGTGCTCGCCGAGGATGCGCAGTCACTCACCATCGCGCGTTACAAGAACGGCGTGAAAAGCGAAGACCGCTATCTGCGCGCGTTTTTCCTCAGCCCCGAATACCAGAGCCTGGCGCGACACATCGCGCGGCTCGATGGTGTGGTTGGCAAGGACGCCGAGATCCGTCGTGGTGAACGCAGCGAGACAGTCGTGCGCTTTAGTGATGCCGTCAAATGGTTACTCGCCGATGCACAACGCGGCGTGTCAGTACAGCGTTACAAAGGTCTCGGTGAAATGAATCCGGAACAGCTCTGGGAAACCACCATGGATCCGGAGACGCGACGCCTGGTGCAGGTACGCATCGAGGACGCGGCCGCGGCTGACGAAGTATTCACAACCCTAATGGGTGACCAGGTCGCTCCGCGCCGCGAATTCATCGAAAAGAACGCACTCGCCGTAGCCAACCTCGATATCTAAACGGTAGAGGGTATATGTCATGTCTCGTGGACTATGTGTGCAGTTTGCCGTCTTTGTTTCAGTGCTACTCGTAGCAAGTTCATCAGTAGCACAACAGAGGGTTTCCCCGACTCAGCTCAAAGGGGCGCCCGGGTTCGAGGTACACCTTGCAAAATTACAACCTACGCCTGATTCAACGAAGGTTGTGTCTGGCGGAGAGACTTACTACTTACAAAAGCAAGCAATTGTTCACGCAAGCGATATCAAAAAGGTAGTAACACTCGGGCGAAATCCGCAATCTGGCATGTGGGGTATTTTTATCAGGCTCGGGCATGCGGGTGGACAAAAAATGCAGGCCGCAACGCGAAAGCACCTTGGTGAGGTGTGGTGTGTCATCGTTGCCGATCAGATTGTTAACTGCTCCACCATTGTGGGGGTGTTTGGTGCGCGTTTCGAATTGACTTTCAACACAGCACCGCAAGCACAGAGGATATTCAGGCTCATCACGGGTATGATGGCTGATGAAACGGGTCACCCGAAAAAAAATTAGATGCCAGTGCACGTAGGGCGGGAGGTGTCCCGCCCTACGTAAACTCAAGTCATGAAATTTTGGCCTGATAGCCGATGCTGATGGTGCGCATGGTGTCTTCGATCCAGGCCTTGGCTTCGAGGTTGATCGCCTCGGGTCCGCGCTCGCCGGGCTGGATGGGTGGGCCGATAATCACACGCACAGTGCCCGGATGTTTGAGAAAGGCGCGTCGGGGCCAGAAGTCGCCCGAATTGTGCGCAATCGGCACGATGGGTACGTTGCAGTGGCGGGCCAGCATGGCGCCCGACAGGCCATAACGGCAGCTTTTGCCGGCCGGCATGCGATGACCTTCAGGGAAAATGGCGATGGAGCGTCCACGGCGCAGCATGCGCTCGCCCTGGCTGAGTACTTGGTCGATGGCTCGGCGGTGCGAACGCCGGTTGATGCCCACCGCACCGAGTCGCGCCAATGGCCAGCCCACCAGCGGAATCCACAGCAGTTCACGTTTGAGTACAAAGGCGGGCTTGCGTACCAGGATGAAGGGCAGAAAGGTTTCCCAGGTCGATGAGTGTTTGAGATACAGCACGCAGGGCCCATCGGGTAGGTTCTCGCGGCCCTCCATACGCATGCCGAGACGCGCCGTGGGACGCAGCAGAAGAAAAAACACGCGGGCGTAGCCACGGGCGAAGAACTCCAGCCCCGGACGTCCCCACGGCAGAATGGAAAACAGTGTGCACATGAAGCCGAAAAAAATAATCGCGATCACGTAGCCGACGTTGTAGGCCAGTGACCCAATGATTCGGCTCAGACGTCGCGGTTTGCGTTTCAGCAAGGCGTTGGCAGCGTGCGCCAGGTCCGCATAATTCTCAAGCTTGGAATCGGCGGTCAGCGTGGTCTCGCCCTGCCCGGTGCGCACCAGAATCGGGCGGGCGCCCACTGCGCGCGCAGCCTGCATGTCCTTGCTGGTGTCGCCGATCATGATCAGCTTTGCGGGATCGAGAGTGAAATCGTTGGCGATCCGCTTGAGCAGCCCCGGTGCCGGCTTGCGGCATTCGCAGTCGGCGAGCGGTGCATGCGGGCAGACATAAATGCCGCTGATCCGTGCGCCGTGGCGTGCGGCATGGCGAATCAGGCGGCGATGAATCGCTTCCACGTCTTCGCGCGAATAGAGCCCACGACCAATCCCGGACTGGTTGGTCGCGATCACCAGATCGTAGCCGGCTTGCGTAAGCCGCGCCATCGCATCAAGACTCCCCGGAATGAACTTCAGTTCTTCCGGACTCTTCACATAGTCTTCGCGATCGATATTGATCACACCGTCGCGGTCGAGCACAATCAGACGCATTACGGTTGCAGCTCGCCGATGTCGGCGACACGCAGGAAGGCTTTACGCAGGCGTGCCAGCAGGGCTAGGCGACGCTCGCGCAAAGTGGTATCGGGATCCATCACCAGCACCTCGTCGAAAAACTGATCCACCGGCGTGCGTAGTTGGGCCAGTACGGTCAAAGCTCGCGCGAAATCGTGTTCCACGAGTGCGGCATCCAGTTCAGGCAATGCCTTTTCCAGCGCCTCGGCCAGCACGGCTTCCGCGCCTGCATCGGCGGGTATGGCGGGGATGCCCGTTGCCGAATCCGGTGACGCATCAGCCTGGCGCAACAGGTTGGCGATGCGTTTGTTGGCGGCGGCAAGGGCCGCGGCGTGTTCACCACTACGGAAGGCATCAAGAGCCTGGGCACGGATCAGCACCTCGCCGGGTGCGAGCGGGGCCACGGAAAGCACGGCCTGGGCCACATCGGGCCGTTCGCCCTGCTCCAGAATCAGACTGCGCAAGCGTTCGCGCAGAAATTCGTTCACGGTGGGTAGTACCTCAGCGGCACGCAGGTCATCCGGATAGCCAGCGGCGACGGCTTCGAGCAATGGCGCGAGATCGAGCTTCGGTGCCCAGGCGGCGGCAATACGCAGGGCGCCGAAGGCGGCGCGGCGCAGGCCGAAGGGATCCTTGGTGCCGCTTGGAGCCAGCCCCGCGGCAAAGCCACCGACCAGGGTGTCGAGGCGGTCGGCAAGCGCGAGCGCAGCTCCGGCCGGGGTGCTTGGCAGCGGATCATCGCTACCGGCGGGTAAATACTGTTCCGCAATAGCCGCGGCGGCGGTGTCCGATTCGGTGTGCGCCGCATAGAGGCCGCCAATGATGCCCTGCAGTTCGGGAAACTCGAACACCATGCCGGTGACCAGATCGCATTTGGCCAACTCGCCGGCACGGGAGACAGCGCCGGAATCGGTTTTCGGCCAGGTTGGAATTTCGCTGATCGTGCGGCAAAGAGAAGCCAAACGCTGCGATTTTGAAGCCATCGTGCCGAGTTTGGGCGCGAACTGGAGGTCTTCCAGGCCGGTGGCGTAATCGGCAAGTGTTCGCTCACGATCCCAGCGGTAATAAAAGCGGGCGTCTTCGAGTCGCGGACGCACCACGCGGGCCAGTCCGCGCTGGATCTGCTGCTGGTCGCGACTGTCGAGATTGGCGATAGCGATAAAGTCCGGCAACAGAGCGCCGTCGGCTCTACGCAGCGGGATGAAGCGCTGATGGTGTGCGAGGGTGGTCATCACGATCGCTTCCGGCAGCTCCAGAAAGGCCGGATCGAAGCGGGCGGTGAGGGCTACCGGCCATTCCACCAGACCGGTCAATTCGTCGTAGAGTGCCGGGGAAGGCAGTGCCGGCACAGCGTCAAGCGTACGGGCTGCGGCTTCGATCTGCTTCACGATTTCAGCGCGGCGCGCTACGGGATCGGCCTGTACGTGCGCCGTCAGCAAGGCCGCGAGATAGTCGTCCGGTGATTTGAAGCGCACCGGCTCCGGGTGATGAATGCGGTGCCCGCACGTCGTGGCTTCGGCCTGCATACCGAAGGCTTCGAGCGCGACGGTCTCCTTGCCGAGGCGTACGCAGAGCCAGCGCACGGGGCGCAGGAAGCTCGCCTCGCCGTTGCCCCAGCGCATGCGCCGCGGCTGTGGCAAGGTCTCGAGCACGCCGGGCAGATGCTCGGCGAGTACGTCGGCCAGCGGCTGGCCAAGGCGCGTGTGACGATGCACCAGCCAACTGCCGGCCGTGGTCGTGAGCGTGTCCAGTTCGGCGACCGGGGTGTCGACGGAGCGTGCGAAGCCTTCGGCGGCGCGGGTAGGCTTGCCGTCGGCGCCGAAGGCGGCGCTTATGCTTGGTCCACGGCGCTCGATGTCCCTGTCCGGCTCCATGCCCGGCACCTCGCGCACCCGCACCGCTAGACGCCGAGGGCCCCACCAGGTCTGCGTCTCGCCAAAGTCCAGGCCGCGCTCGGTCAGCAGCGTACGCACGCCGTCTGCGAGCGCCTGGGCGAGCGGTGCCTGCGCCGCTGCGGGCAGTTCTTCGGTGCCGATTTCGATCAGCAGATCCTGGTGCGAGTTACGACTCAAGATTCTGCATCCTCTTGCGTGCTTGCGTGCCACGCTTTGGCTACTGCGGTGGCCATGCGCCGCACGCGCAGGATGTGATTCTGGCGTTCGGTGACTGACAGCGCGCGCCGCGCATCAAGCAGATTGAAGGCATGTGAGGCTTCGAGTGTGCGCTCGTAGGCAGGCAAGGTCTGCCCGGCTTCGAGCAGACGGCCGTGATCACGTTCGGCGGCGGCAAAGCGCTCGTGCAGATCGGCGGTGTCGGCGAGTTCGAAGTTGTAGCGTGACTGTTCGCGTTCGTTTTGCAGATACAGATCGCCGTAGGTCAGCGTGCCACCCGGCGTGTGTTGCCACACCAGATCGAACATGCTGTCCACATCCTGCAGATACATCGCGATGCGCTCCAGCCCGTAGGTGATTTCGCCGGTGATGGGTCGGCATTCGATGCCGCCGACCTGCTGAAAATAGGTGAACTGACTGATTTCCATGCCGTTCAACCAGACCTCCCAACCCAGGCCCCAAGCACCGAGAGTGGGCGAAGCCCAGTCGTCTTCCACGAAGCGCACGTCGTGCACGTCCAGTTCCAGTCCGAGTGCGGCCAATGATCCTAGATACAGTTGCTGGAAGTCGTCGGGCACGGGTTTCATCAACACCTGGAACTGGAAGTATTGCTGACCACGATTAGGGTTTTCCCCGTAGCGTCCATCGGTGGGTCGACGGCACGGTTGCACGAACGCGGCATGCCAAGGCTGGGTGCCGAGCGCGCGCAGGAACGTGGCGGGATGGAAGGTGGCCGCGCCCATGGGCATGTCGTAGGGTTCGAGCAGGGCACAACCCTGTTCGGCCCAGTATTGGCGCAGGCGCAGTAACAAGGCCTGGAAGGTTTGTGGAGAGTTTTCCGGCATGTCGCGGGCAGGACAGGCAATCAAAGGGGATTAGTATAAAGGGGTGAGCGCGGGTAGCCGCTAAAGTTGCCGCCGCGCGAAGGGAAATTACGTTTTTGCCTATCCGGGAGCCTTATTCATGAGTGCCGACGACATTCTCAAGCGGATCGCCGCGGGTGAGATTCAATTTGTAGATTTGCGCTTTACCGACACGCGCGGCAAGGAACAGCATGTGACGGTAGGGCCGACCAGTGTGGACGCCGACTTCTTCGAGGACGGCAAGGCCTTCGATGGCTCCTCGATTGCCGGCTGGAAAGAGATCAACGACTCCGACATGGTGCTGATGCCCGATGCCGCAAGCGCCGTACTCGACCCGTTCATGGCGCACCCGACGTTGATTCTGCGTTGCGATGTGGTGGAGCCGACCACGCTCGCCGGCTACGATCGCGATCCGCGCTCCATCGCGCGCCGCGCCGAAATCTATTTGCAGCAGACCGGCATTGCGGACACCGCCTTTTTTGGCCCCGAAAACGAATTCTTCATTTTCGACAACGTCCGCTGGGGCAGTGCCGTTGGTAGTGCCTTCTACGAAGTAGATTCGAAAGAGGCGAACTGGAATTCCGGGCGCGTGTATCCCGATGGCAATTTCGGTCACCGCCCCGGGCTCAAGGGCGGGTACTTTCCGGTACCGCCGGTGGACTCGCTGCAGGACATCCGCTCCGAAATGTGTCGTCTGCTGGACGAGATGGGTGTGCGCTCCGAGGTGCATCACCACGAAGTTGCCACTGCCGGACAGTGCGAAATCGGCGTGCGTCTGAACACCCTGGTGCGCAAGGCCGACGAAGTGCAGATGCTCAAGTACATCGTCATGAACGTCGCCCAGAAGTATGGGAAGACGGCCACCTTCATGCCCAAGCCGCTGACCGGCGACAACGGCAACGGGATGCACGTGCATCTCTCGCTAGCCAAGGACGGTAAAAATCTTTTTGCCGGCGACGGCTACGGTGGCCTGTCGGAAACGGCGCTGTTTTTCATCGGCGGCATCATCCGTCACGCACGCGCCCTGAACGCGCTCACCAATCCGGCCACCAACAGCTACAAGCGCCTCGTGCCCGGTTTCGAGGCGCCGGTGAAACTGGCCTACTCGGCCCGCAACCGGTCCGCCTCGATCCGCGTGCCGTTCGCCCCAAGCGCGAAGGGTCGGCGCATCGAAGTGCGCTTCCCGGACAGCATGGCGAATCCCTACTTCGCGTTCGCGGCGCTGCTCATGGCCGGCTTGGACGGGGTGCTTAACCGTCTGCATCCCGGCGATGCCATGGACAAGGATCTCTACGACCTGCCGCCCGAAGTGTCCGCCGACATTCCCGAAGTGGCTTATTCACTGGAAGGCGCGCTGGATGCGCTCGAAGCGGATCACGACTTTCTCACCGCGGGTGGCGTTTTTAGCGAAGATGCGCTGCTGGCTTACATCGGACTCAAGCGCCAGGACGTGCAGCGGGTGCGCATGACCACCCATCCGGTCGAGTTCGATCTTTACTACAGCCTCTAATACCGGGATGAAGTATTGGGGCCGCGGCGACTATAGTCACGAAGAGGTCGGACGGGCAGGCGTCCTTTTGATCAATCTGGGCACACCGCAGGCGCCGAACGTGCATGCGGTGCGTCGATACTTGGCCCAGTTTCTTTCCGATCCGCGCGTCATCGAGTTGTCGGCACCCTTGCGTTGGCTGTTGCTGCACGGCGTGATCTTGCGGCTGCGTCCGCGCAAGACGCTGCGCGCCTACAAAGCGATATGGAGCAAGGCGGGATCACCCTTGATGGTGCATACACGCGCGCTGGAGCAGAGCGTGCGCGATGCGTTGGCTACCCGCGCCGAAGGGCCGGTCTCGGTGGCGCTTGCCATGCGCTACGGTGAACCCACGGTGGAGCAAGCACTGCGCGTGCTGATGAAGGCCGGCGTCGAACGGTTGCTGGTGCTGCCGCTCTATCCTCAATACTCAGGCGCCACCACTGGCGCGGCGAGCGATGCGTTGGGCGCGGCATTGGCGCAGTTGCGTTGGGTGCCCACGTTGCGCTTCGTCAACCACTATCATGACCATCCACGCTACGTCGATGCTGTCGCCGCCAGTGTGCGCGAGGCATGGGCCGGCGAAGGGCCGAGCGAACGGCTGCTGCTGTCGTTTCATGGTATGCCGCGCGCCACGCTCACGGCGGGCGATCCGTATCACTGCCAGTGCCAGGGCAGCGCCCGGCTTATCGCCCAGAGTCTCGGCCTCGCACGCGGCGATTGGGCGCTCGCGTTCCAGTCGCGCTTCGGACGCGCGGCCTGGCTGCAGCCCGATACCGAGGCCACACTGCGTGGCTGGGCCGAGGCCGGAATCAAAAGCGTCACCGTAGTCTGCCCCGGCTTTGCCGTCGATTGCCTGGAAACGCTGGAAGAAGTAGCGCAGCGTTACCGCGAGGTATTTCTCGGTGCCGGCGGCAAACGCTTTGTGACGGTGCCCGCGCTCAACGCCGGCGCCGCGCACACGCAGTTATTGACCGAGTTGGCGGTGAGCGAAATGGCTGGTTGGCCCGAAGCGCTGGCCAGCTACAACGCCCACTCGCGACGGCATGAAGCCGCATACAGGGCGGAACGCGCCCGCCGTCTGGGTGCCGCGGACTAAGCTGGAGACTCGAATCCGAGAGTACACCGGCGGGAGTGGAAAACACTACCCACTGTTGCAGCTTATTTGCAGGTGACCATGAGGCGGGTATCGTCGATGTAGGGTAGACGCACGCGGCCCGGCGCGCCTTGCGCGAGCCGTTCAAACAGGGGCAGGGCACGCGCGGCCGGGTTGCCGGCACGCAGTGTTTCCAGTTCGGGATCGACTAGCGTGGATTCGATGCCACCGTTTTCTAGAGATAGTTCCAGAGAGACGTCCGCAGCAGCACCGGCCTGAAGCAGCAGCGCGCAAGCAAAGGCGTCGTGGCTGGGCCGGGTTTCCCCGAGCGGCATGGGCAGCGGTCGGTCATAGACAACGAGCAGCACGGGGGCGCCCTCGTGCGCCAGGGCGGCCGCTTCGAGCAGGCCGGCGGCAAAGGTGCCGTCGTGTGCGGAGACCGCCGTGTAGGGCGTCATCGCGTGGGCGGCAATCGAGAAGTACCCCGCTGGCGCGTTGTGCACGGAATTGTGGAATTGCGTGGGCGAGACGGCGGGTTCCGGGCGCGCCAGTTCCTCGCAGATCGAATGAATGATGTCACCGTCGCCGTTGGCGCTGGCAAAAACGGTGAGGGTGGACTGTGGGTCCACTCCGGTATCCGCCATGGCTTCGCCGGCCACGGTCAGCGCGAGGCGCATGGTGGTCGAGAGGCGTCGGCGTTCGTTGGCGGGCAGTCCGGCGGGATTAAGCCGTGGCAGGGGCTCGGGTTGGTACGGGGCGGCACCAGCCAGGCATCCACGCGCCGCTGGCCAGCCGACGAGACCGGGCGCTGCGAACCCGAGACCCAGTACGTCGAGTGGGCTCATGCGCCGCGTCCCACGATCAGGCTGGCATTGCTGCCGCCGAATCCGAAGGCGTTGACCATCACGTGATGCAGAGAAGCCGAGCGGTTTTCGAGCACAATGTCGGCGCTCAAGGCGGGATCGACACGTTGGGTATTCAGGCTGGCCGGGATCAGTCCGTGTTCCAGCGCGAGCGCCGCAAAGCCGAAACCCAGTACGCCGGCTGCCCCGAGGGTATGCCCGCACCAGCCCTTGGTGGAGCTGGCGGTCTGTCCGGGGCCGAAGACATCACGCACGGCGTGGTCTTCGGCGAGGTCGTTGGCCAGAGTGGCAGTGCCGTGCAGATGCACCCAGTCGATGTCGGCCGGGGTGAGTGCCGAGCGTTTCAGGGCCTCGCGCATGGCGAGCGCCGCGCCCGCGCCGTCGGGATGCGGTGCCGACATGTGGTGGGCGTCGCCGCTTTCGCCGTAGCCGAGCAGCCGTGGCACGTCACGCGCGTCGGCTACGTCTTCTGGCCGTTCGAGCAGGGCAAAACCTGCGGCCTCACCGAGGTTGATGCCGTCGCGTGCGGCGTCGGCGGGTCGGCACGGGTTGGCGCTGACCAGTTGCAGGGCGTGAAAACCGTAAAGCGTCATCAGGCACAGGCTGTCCGCCCCGCCGACCACCGCCGCACGGCACAACCCGGCCCCGATGTAGCGGGCTGCGGTAGCAAAGACTTTCGCGCTGGAGGAGCACGCGGTGGACACCGCCAGTGCGGGACCGGTGAGGCCCAGCGATTCGCGCACGAACGCGGGCAGCGCGAACATATCCTGGCTGTGGCTGTAGTCGAACCAGCGCGCCAGCGCGCCTGTTGCGTCCCGTTCACGGTAGGCGTGTTCGGTGTGTTCGATGCCGCTGGTGCTGGTGCCGAGAAACACCCCGACGTTCGCTGCGCCGTGGCGTTCGCGGGCCCCGGTGCAGGCCTCGCGGAAGCCGTCCTGCGCCAGTGCGAGGTGCGCGAGGCGATGGTTGCGGCAATCCCAGTCGGCGGCGAGTTTTGTCGGCAGCGCATAGTCTTCCAGCCCCGGTACGCGCCCGATCCAGGTATCGAGTTGAGCGTGTGGGAAGTCGCAGGGTGTGAGGCTGCCGCGGCCGTTCTTGAAAGCCGCCAGCGTGGCGGCGCGGCCACGGCCGAGCGGGCTGGTGACGGTCCAGGCGGAAGCAAGCAGGGGGCGCATGGCAGCGGAAGTCATGAACGGCGGAAACAAAAAAGATGAATCAGGGCCGATACTATGACACGAGTTGTCCTCGGAACGAGATATGAACGACACCAACGAGACGCACCTCCTGCACGAG
>JBOHZI010000051.1:0-11259 GCA_050738295.1 Gammaproteobacteria bacterium | reverse complement strand
GGAGTCGCGGAAAAGGGCAATGGGGTCGCGGCCGGTAACCGTGCGCGCGAGGCGCATCGCGCCCATCACGGCTTCTGAGCCGGTGTTGCACAGCGCTACCCTCGGTAGTCCGGTGAAGCCAGCGATCAGTTCCGAGACTTCGGCAGCCAGCGGATGCTGTGGACCGATTTCGTAGCCGGCGTCAATTTGCGCCTTGAGCGCCTCGGCGATGCACGGAGGCCGGTAGCCCAGGAAGTTGGAACCGAAACCGTTCAGAAGGTCAATGTATTCGTTGCCGTCGAGGTCCCACAAGCGCGCGCCGCGCGAACGGTCGACCACGATCGGATAGACCATCTCCTTCCAGCGCGGGTCAAAGCCGGTGACCACGCGTGGATCGGCCATCACTTGGCGATGGCGCTGGGTGAAGCTGCGCGAGGCGCCGGTGCGGCGCGTGTAACGGTCGATGAAATCGCTCAGCCAGCGCTGTTGTTCGGGCTTGATCTCGGTGCCATGCTCCAGGCTGATGCGGGCACTGGCTCCGAAGCCGGCGCTGTGCTTACGGCTGGGTTCGGCGGTCGGTTCGTTGGCCACCGGCGTTTGGGGCGCGGCGGGCGTTGGGGTCGGAAGCGCTGACTGCCCGGAGGTTGTAGCACCGGCCAGACCACGCAGCAATTGGGTTTGTTGCTCCAGCATTTGCAATTGACTGGCCAGCAGCGCCTGGATCCCGGCCGGGTCAGACGTGTTGGCAACCGTCGTGCCTGCCGATGACATGTTGCCTGGCTGTGGCGCGGAGGTGGTGGGTGCTGACACGGCCCAGGTCTCGGCGGGCAGTTCGGTACGCGCATGCGCAGCCAGTTTCTCCGGCGTGTTGAGGTCTTCCAGCAGCCGGCGGAAGCGCAGCTTCAGGCCCAGGCGCTGCTCCAGTGCCAGGCTGAACTGGGTCAGCAGCAGAGAATCAAGCCCCAGGCTGACGAAGTTCTGACCGGGATCGATGCTCTCGACGGGTTCGCCACTCACTTCGGCCAGCAGCGCGACGATGGCGGCGGTGGCATCGCCGGCCGGGTTCGTGTCGGTGGCAGGTGGCGATGGTTCGGACAGGATTGCTGGTTCCGGTGCCATGGCGCCGGTGGCAGGTTGGACATAGCCATAATAATCGCGGCGGAACGGGTAGCCCGGCAGGGGCACGCGTTGGCGTGTTTCGCCGGCGTAACAGTGCTCGAGATTGACGGGGGCACCATGCGCCCAGGCCTCACCCAGCGCTTGGGCAAAAATCTCATTGCCATCGTCGTCTTGGCCACTAGCACCAAAGCTGATGACGCCCAAAGGCGCTTGGCCGTCTGGTCCCCGGGCAGTGCGCGCCAGTACCGACAACGCGTGACCGGGTCCCACTTCCATCAGCAGGGCGGGGCGCTCATCGGCGAGTGCATGCCGGAGGCTGTCTGCAAAACGGACCGGTGCGCGGATCTGGCCGGCCCAGTACTCGGGATCGGTGGCCTGTTCGGCACGGATCGGTTGACCGTCGGGGCAGGCGTAGAAAACTCGTTTAGCCGTGGTGGGCGATGCATCGGTCACGGCCTTGGCGAACGGCGCAACGGCGCCATCCATCAAAGGTGAGTGGAAGGCGTGGCTGACCTTGAGTTGGCTGTAGCGTAGGTTGCTTTGTTCCAGTTGTGCGATCTGGGTCTGCATCGCTTCGTGATTGCCCGAAATAGCCTGCAGACTCTCGGCGTTGTAGCAGGCGATGTCGATACCATCGACAAGATGCGGACGCAGTTCGTCGACCGTGGCGTGCACCGCCAGCATGTCGCCGTGCGGCTGGGCCTGCATCAGCGCACCGCGTCGGGATACCAGCTTCAGGGTCTGTTCGGGACTGAACACGCCGGCCAGGCACGCGGCCACGTATTCGCCGATGCTGTGGCCGATCATGGCGTCGGCTGTCAGGCCATACGCTTCAAGCATGCGCGCCATGGCGTAGCTGACCATGAACAGCGCCGGTTGCGACAATTCGGTTTGTGCCAGTTGTGCGGCGGCTTTTTCATCGACCGGATCGACGTCCAGCAATAGCGGTCGAAGATCCGCATCAATGGTGTCGGCGACGGCCAGCAGTGGTTCCAGGGCGGCACGAAAATCGGGCTCGTCGCGCCACAGATCAGCGGCCATGCCGGGGTACTGTGAGCCTTGGCCGGGAAAGAGCCAGATCTGTCGCAGTGTTTGTGCAGCTTTGCGAACGCGTAGCGGCTGACCCAGTCTGCGCGCAGCATCGGTCCGCTCGTTGACCACCACCGCGCAGCGTACGGGCAGTTGCTTGCGGCCGCCAGCCAGGGTCCAGGCGACGTCGGCAAGCTCGGCTGCGTCCGGGGCTCCGAGTGCCATGCTCATGCGCTTTGCCAGGGTCTCGAGTTCTTTCTCGCCGTTGGCCGACAACGGCAGTACATGTAGTTGACGTACGGTGGGCGAAGGCTGCTGCAGCACGCCTTCTTCCAGCACCACGTGGGCGTTGGTGCCACCGACGCCGAAGGAACTGACGCCGGCGCGACGCGGGGTGTCGCCGCGCGGCCAGTCATGAACCTCGCCCAATACCCGGAACGGTGTGGCTTCAAAGTCGATGCGCGGATTGGGTTCGTGGAAGTGGGCGGTGGGCGGGATCCGACCGCGCTCCAGGCACAGCACCGCCTTGATCAGGCCTACCACACCGGCGGCCGCCGTCAGGTGGCCAATGTTGCCTTTGACCGAGCCCAGCACGCAGTTGCCCGGTTTGTCTTTCAGCGCAAATGCATCGCGCAGTGCGGTGACCTCGATAGGGTCGCCCAGCGCGGTGCCGGTACCATGGGCTTCGACGTAACCGATGCTGGCGGCATCGACATCGGCCTGCGCCAGCGCCAGACGGATGGCGGCGGCCTGGCCGGCCGGATTGGGCGCGGTGAAGCTGGCCTTGTCTGCGCCGTCGTTATTGACGCCGACCCCGCGGATCACGGCGTGGATGGTGTCGCCGGCGGCCAGCGCATCCTCGACGCGTTTCAAGACCACACAGCCGCCGCCACTGCTGAATACGGTGCCGCCGGCGTCGGCGTCGAACGGGCGACAGGCACCGTCCGGCGATTCCATGCCCTCTTCAACGGAAAGATAACCGCCGGCCTGGGGCTCGATCACGCAGATGCCGCCGGCCAGCGCCGCGTCGCACTGGTAGTTCATCAGCGCATACCAGGCCTGGGCGATGGCCACCAGCGACGAGGAGCACGCCGTGTACACGCCGATAGCCGGCCCGTCGAGGTTCAGTTTGTGCGCTACCCGGGAAGCGATGTAGTCCTTCTCGTTGGCCAGCATCGCAGCGAATTCGCCATTGCGTTCGATCAACTCGGGCATGGACTGGCGCAGAGTTTGAAGCCAGGTGTTATTGGCGCTTCCGGCGTACACGCCAATGCTGTCGTCGCTACGCAGCGGGTCGAGGCCGGCGTGCTCGAGCGCGTGCCAGCACAGCTCCAGAAATACCCTTTGCTGCGGATCCATCAGTCGCGCCTGGTTGGCCGACAGGCCGAACAGTTCGGCGTCGAAGCATTCGGCATCGTCCAGTACGCCGCGTGCGGCCACGAAGTGCGGGTGTTGCCGCAGGGCGTCTGGTACAAGCGGATCGATGTCGGCGTCAGCGAAATGCGAGATGCAGTCACGGCCCTCGATCAGCATTTGCCAGAACGATTCGAGATCCGCCGCGCCGGGCGTGCGCACGGCCATGCCGACCACGGCAATTCCGGATGCGTTGCGCGGGTCAACCAAGATGGCCACCCCCACTCGGTCGCATGCGGGCAAAAGCCGCGCGCTGGCGTGCCCCGCGGTGTTCGGCGGCAATGAGTCCGGCCCGTCTGTTGCCATCGCCGGCCAGGCGTGCGGCTTGACCGCGTGGGGTCGGCGCGGCGTACACGTCGGCTACTTCGAGCCCCTTGGCACCGCCCGTTTCGAGCATCGACAACAGGTGCACCACGCTCAGCGAACGGGCGCCCAGATCGAACACGTTGGCATCCGGATCGATGTCGCTCCGGCCCAGCAGTTGTGCCCAGGCGCGGGTTACGCGGGTCAGAGGATCGGATGCGTCGTTGACATTGGCCGCTACGTCAGGAATCGTCAGTGCCTTGAGATCGATTTTGCCGCTGGGAGTTTTCGGCAAGGCTTCGACGGTGTAGACCTGTGCCGGTTGCAGGTGGTCGGGCAGGGTTTTGCGCAAACCGTCACGCAACTGCCCGATCAGCGTGTCGGCATCGGTAGGGGGGGCGGGTACGACCCAGGCTATCAACTGCCGGCCCAGCGCCGGCAATTCGCGCACATCGACGGCTGCGACCTGTACGCCGGCCAGTCCCAGCAGTGCGACTTCCAGTTCGGCCGGTTCGACGCGAAAGCCGTCGATCTTGGTCTGCATGTCGATACGGCCCAGGCAGTCCCAGTTGCCATCGTCATTGCGCCGCGCAAGGTCGCCGGTGGCATACCAGCGCCCGGCCAGGCCATCGGGATTGTCGACAAAGCGTTGTGCAGTCAGCTCGGGTTGGCCGATGTAGCCGTCGGCCAGACAATCACCACCAATCAGCAATTCGCCTTCATCGACTTTGGCTACCACGGTATCGGGTGGCTGACGCAGTGCCAGCTTGACGTGCGGCAACGGCTTGCCGATCATGGCCCGGTTGGGCCAGGTAGAAGGGTTGTCATCGAGTTGGAGCGCTGTGACCACGTGGCTTTCGGTTGGGCCGTAGTGATTGTGCAAGCGCGCTTGGGGCAGGGCGCGGAACAGGGCGCGGATGGCCGGGGTGATCCGCAAGGTTTCGCCGGCGCTGATCACGTCGGTGAGCGCATGCGGCACGCGACCACTACGTTGCGCCGCGTCGGCCAGCATCTGCAAGGCCACGTAGGGCAGGAACAGGCGTTCGATGCGGTGAGTATCCAGCGCGTCGAGCAGGCGCGCCGGATCGCGGCGCACGGTCTCGTCGACCACCACCAGCGTGCCACCGGTGGCGAGTGTCGAATGCAGCTCCTGAAAATGTATGTCGAAGGACATCGGCGCAAAGGCCAGGGTCCGTGCCGGCCGGCCCAGGCGAGGATGATCGACATGCCAGTCGATCAGGTGGGTCAGCGGCGCGCGCGGCATGGCCACGCCCTTGGGCGTGCCGGTGGAGCCGGAAGTGAACAGAATGTAGGCAAGCCGAGCGGAATCGACTTCCGGCAGTGCCGGCGAGGCCCGGGATCCGTCGTCGACATCCAGGGCAAGTTCGCGAATCGCGTGCGATGGCAGGTTCGCCAGAGCCGACCGGACGCCGACGACGAAGTCGGCTTCAGCGCTTTTCAGCATGGCTGCGAGGCGCGCTGGAGGATAGCCCAGATCCAGTGGAACATAGATGGCACCCAGGCCCAGCAAGGCCAGCATTGCGGTGTAGCTTTCGGTGTCGTGTCGGGCGGCCAGGGCCACGCGCGATCCTCGCGCCACACCCCGACCGGAGAGGCTGGCGGCCAGCGTCTGCACTCGCTGCGCCAATTGCTCGTAGTCGAGTTGCTCTTCGCCGCACTCCAGCGCCGGCGCATGCCGCTCGGTCGGCCGCGGCTGGTCGGTCAGGACTCCTGGAATGAGCACGGTTTCGGACATGGCGATCGAGTCTCTCACCGCGTTTTCCAATGTGCATCGCGACCACCGCCCAGTGCTTCGATCAGGCTCAGCAACGGGCCGGTGAGCGCGAGCCAGGCGCGTACCGCAGCGAGCATCGCCGGTCGGCCATGGCGGTGCTCGATCCCGAAGTCGCGTTTGAAGTCGGGCCAGTTGCTGGCTTCGAGTTGGTCGAAGGCAACGGAAATGGTCATCTCCAGACTGCGTGCTGTGTGCCACCAGCCACAGGGCAGGAATAGCGTCTCGCCCGGTTCGATAACCACGCTGCGCGATACGGCCTGTTTGAACAGCGGATAGCGCGCATAGTCCGGCTGCTGATGGTTCTCGATGTTCGATTGCCAAGGCATGTCCGGGTTGACGTAGAGCAGGTGTTCCTGGTCGGGCGCAAACAGCGTGAACGCCTTGCGTCCGTGCAGTTGGGTGATCCAGGCGTGCAGGTGCAGTACGTCGTAATGCAGATACGGAAAGCGTCCACCGGGACCGCCGAAGAAGATTTCCAGATTGTTGACGCCACCGAAAAAACGATCGGGCAGCAGCGGGCTGTCCTGACGGTCGGGTAGGCTGTAGCCGATGCGCGGGGTCAGCTCGGGGAGCAGTTCGGGGAAATCACGCACCACCGGAAACTTGCACGGGTAGGGACCGGGTTTGTCCTGCGTGGAGGTCTGCAATGCCTCGATCAGATCGTCCAGTCGCCATTCGCGTTCGTCAATGGTGATGCGTTTGTCGCCGTGGTGCTGGCGAAAATATTCGGGCGTATAGTGATCGTAGGCCGGCCAGGCGCTGGCGGCATCGGTGAGAATGACCGGGTGGCGCGGGCGCAGATAGTTTTCGACGAATTCGCGTGCATCGAGATTACTGCGCCGTTCGATATCGGGCACGCTGTTGTCGGCGACTGACATTTCCGGTGCGGGTGTGGCAACACTGTTCATGGTGTGGTTCCCGGACGCGGCATGTTCATGTGCCCGGCCAGTGGCGGCGACGATTGCCGCCGAGCAATTCGCTCAAGCCCATCCATGGACCGAGTAGCGCGAAATAGGCCTGCCAAGCGGCGTACTTGGCCCCCTTGCAGCCGTGCAGACGTTTCTCGGTCAGAATGTAGCGGGTAAAATCGGCCCAGTTGTCCTCCGCCAACTGGTCGAAGTTGAACGATATCGAGCCGCCGTGGGTACGCGTCACGTGCCACCAGTGGCAGGGCATGAACATCACGTCGCCGGCCATCAGGGTTACCCGCACGGATTTTGCCTTGCGCAGCAGCGGGTAGCGCTCGAAGTCGGGGTTGTAAGCATTGACGACTTCCGACTCCGCCGGTTCGTCCGGTTTGACGTAGAGGTACTGATCCTGCCCCGGTGGGTACAGCACGTATTCCTTTGTTCCGTACAACTGGCACACCCAGGTGTGCATGTCCTTGATGTCGTAATGCAGGATCGGGTAGTCGCAGCCGTCGCCTGAAAAGAACAGCGTCGGGCAATTGGTGTACGGATTGAACAGACGTGACAGCAGCAAGGGATTGTTCTGACGGTGCGGCAGGGAATGCTCGAAGCGCAGCGGCAGATCGGCAATCAACTCCGGGATCTCGGCCACCAGCTGCATGGTGCACGGGTACGGCGAGGGACGTTCCGGCGTCGAGGCCTCGATCAGATCCATGATGTCAGCCATGCGGTAGTCGGTGCTCGGTGAGCCGGCGTGCACGATCTTGTCCGGGTACTGGCGGCGCAGGTATTCAGGGGTGATCTTGCCGACCGCGCTCCATCCCAGCATGGCGTTGTCGAGAAACACCGGTTTCCGCGGCTTGCGGTAGTGCTCCGTGAAAGTCGCGACATCGAGCGACCTCTCATGCGGAATATTCAAGTCAAAGTCGCTGCCGGCCGCGATATCAAGCGTACTCATGTTCTTCATTCCCCACTTTTCCGGCACCGTTCCTCAACATATGAAACAGCATGCCTTCCCGCGTGGGCGCCAGCTCATACGTGTCGATCGTTTCATCCACGCTCCGTTCTCCCGCCGTCAACGACGACTCCGATCTCCCCGTGTCTGTAATTATAGGGATAAACCGGGTTACACAAACGCTGCAGCTCAACGCGCAGATGAGTCACCTGAGCGTAAATGAGCGGCCCGTGCGTCCTCCTCTCACGCCGCGCCTGCTATATTTCCACATCAGATGTCCGTGCTGTATCCGGCAAATGCCTGAATCTTTACCACCTGGCCCCCTACCGGCACCCTTCGGGACGGAGCGGATGGGGTCCACGGCTTTGTCGCTCCTCGGGCCTCACCTGCCGCGGGCACGGTCGCGTGCTATTTTGAGACAGGTTCTCGCCACCATATCTGGTTGGGGCAGTAATAACATGTTGGATGGCCTTTTCCCGGAGGACGTAATCACTGAAGTCGCAGCACCATGGATGTGGAGTGCAAACCTTGCGCGTGAAGAGCAGATAATAATTGGAAATGCGGTAGATAAACGTCGTCGTGAATTCACCGCGGGCAGAGCATGTGCCCGTGGCATTCTGAAACAATTCGGATTCAGTGAGAATCTGACAATCGGGAAAGATAAATATGGCGCTCCTGTCTGGCCCGAGGGGATTGTGGGAAGCATCAGTCATACCGCTGACGTATGCGTCGTATCCATAGGTCGTCAAAGCCCGGAATTAATAAGTTTGGGGGTAGACATTGAGAAGGACACAAGGTTGGATGCGGACTTGGTGAATCTGGTTTGTGACGAGTTGGAAAAGGATCTGTGCTGCAATGGTCAAATCGATGATTCGCTTCGTCTTGCCAAAGTCATCTTTAGCGCCAAAGAAAGTGTGTATAAGTGCCTGTATCCCATAATAAAGACGGTGCTGGACTTCCAGGATGTTCATATTCAGCTGGATGTTTTGGAGCAAAAATTCATAAGTACAACGAGCTGCGATTTTAATGGTGATTTTGTTGAGAGGGCCTGCAACGGGAGGTTTTTTTATGAAGAGGGGCATATCTACACGGGCTGTACCTTAAGCGTAATATGCTAATAAGTGGTTCGAGAAGTAATGCAGCCATCTTTCTTCGGCACACATCTGTATCGACAGCGGACTGAGCGGACTGCCCCGAGACTGGTAGGCATGTCTGGTCTATTACTGGACCGTCCTGGGCGGATATCGAGTCTCGTTCTCTTGCAAGTCTTTGAAGATGCTGGTTAAAAATGGAAAGACAGGATTCCTGATCGCCTGTGCAACGCGGCTGGCATTCTCATGATTTGCGAAAGACTTCGGACAAGCAGGTTTCACCGATCAAGTATTTCACCTGTCCGGAAGTGGGTGTTTCCCCGATTGGCTGAATATCCCGCACATGGCGTAATAACTGCGAGTGTTCAGCGATGGGTGAAGCTGCATCAATGGCGCTAAGTTTGTAATGGATTCACGGATTGTACCGCGAGAGCTACAAGATGGGTTTGTCAAATACGGTTTCTGTAGAAGGGTACCGAAGGGGCGAAGCCTTGCCGGATAAAATGGCAACAGGCCCGGAATATCATGGATACACCGGCTCAGCGGATTTCAATACATGTGAATCTGCACCGCAATGGCACGTGCTTTGGACCAGAAGCAACTGTGAGCGATTGGTTTACGAACAGTTGTCCGCGCAGGGCTACGATGTATTGCTGCCGGCGATACATAAGTGGTCGCGGAGCAAGCAAAAGCAGCGCTTGTACTGTGCACCGCTTTTCCCTGGGTATTTGTTCATTCGGCATGCAATCGACAAATTCAGCTATATCGAGATATCCAGAGCGCGCGGTCTGGTGAAAATCCTCGGCGAACGCTGGGATAGATTGGCTACTGTTCCGGAGCCGCAAATGGAGGCCATTCGAAAAGTTGAGGAATCGGAACTCCCACGTATGCCCCATACATATCTCCGTGAAGGTCAGACAGTTCGAGTCACGACAGGGCCATTGGCAAATGTCAGGGGCATTCTGGTTGAATCGGAACCAAAGTGTGGACTATTGGTCTTGTCGGTCGAGCTTTTGGCTCAAAGTGTCGCTGTTAAAGTGAACTATTCCCAAGTTGTCCCCGCCTAGCCGATTAAGGAATCTCGTTTCTCCGGTTTTGTCATTCCCGCGAAAGCGGGAATCCAGGAAAATCAAAGAACTAGATTCCCGCTTTCGCGGGAATGACGGATTGATCAGAGGTTTATCAGTATTGTGACACCGGTAGCAACAAATACTTCGGTATGTCCTGGCCACTAACTTCGAAAAGACTCTTACTCATTTGAGGTCTCTCTGAATAATAGAACATGAAAATTTTAGCTGAACTTGCAATTGCAGATCTCATCCATCCTAAGGGAAAGAGAAATGCCTGTACGCAAATGTCAAGGAGTGCCTGATATGACCAAACGTACAGTGATCCTGGGTACAAGCAAGTTGGCCCAAAACGTGGCTACCGAACTCTCAACCCAGCGCCAGAGTCACTCCGGACTGATTGGCGTGGTTAGCGAGCAGCAGAATGTGGCGCTCGAAGGATTCTCCTGCCCGCATTTGGGATCTCTTTCGAGTTTTAGAGAAATCATCGTCGAGCACGCACCGAAACGGATCATTGTGGCACTGGAAGATAAGTACGAGCATCTCCCTGTAGATCAATTGGTGGAGGCTCGGGCACGGCAACATATCGTCGTTGAAACGGGGATCGACGTCTTCGAAAAACTGACTGGACGGGTGGCAATCGAGTCCATGAGGGGAAGCTCCGTTCTGTTTTCCAGGGACTTTCGCCCAAAACCTTTTGCGCTCGCAACGAGCAGACTGCTTAGCATCATTATCGCGACAACAGGTCTGATTCTTGCCTTTCCGTTGATGCTTGGTGTCGCACTGGCCGTGCGGATCGATTCACGCGGACCAATTTTATTTGTGCAAGATCGTATCGGCCTTGGAGGTCAACGGTTCAGTCTCTTCAAATTTCGAAGCATGTTCCATACAGGCGAGGAACGGTCCGAGTGGACGGGCGACAACATGGACAAAATAACTCGTGTCGGAAAGTTGATTCGCAAATTTCGTCTGGATGAGTTTCCGCAGTTCATAAACGTGATACGTGGCGATATGAATATCGTAGGTCCACGCCCACATCCACTCAGCAACCGGGAATTGTTCGTGCTGGTTGCGAGAAATACGCCGCTCTGCGGTGAACAAATTCCCTACTATTCTTTACGCCAGTCCGTCCGGCCCGGCATTACCGGCTGGGCACAGGTGCGTTACAAATACGCAAACGGGCTCGACGAGGAGATCGAAAAACTCCGCTACGATTTGTATTACGTCAAACATTATTCGCCGTTTCTGGATATTCGAATCCTGTTCGAGACAATAAAAATAGTTCTTTACGGTCATATCGATAAAGAATCACCCAAACCGGTTCATAAGTATCCACATCCTTCTGGAACTCACGGGCAGGTAGAAGGTAAAAAGAGATCGGATGCCATCACGCCACCAAGGCTTGTTTCCACGTACGGACACGATGCCGCCGATGAGTATCATTCCCCTGACGATCGACAGCAGCACGTGCGTGGCGATAGTACCCGGTCGATTCGATGAACAAGCCAGGCCGCATGCAGCAGATATCACCAATGACGAGGCTAGCCTCTCAGCCAATCGAATCGCAGGATGTGTTTTCGGATGAGGGGCGAATCAGGCT
>JBOHZI010000050.1:0-11342 GCA_050738295.1 Gammaproteobacteria bacterium | reverse complement strand
GCGTACGATGGGTTCGCCGGCGCGCTGCACCATGCGGGCCAGGAACGTGC
This sequence comes from Gammaproteobacteria bacterium, assembly GCA_050738295.1. GTDB lineage: Bacteria > Pseudomonadota > Gammaproteobacteria > JAKDMP01 > JAKDMP01 > JBAUSV01. The sequence goes on along the minus strand of JBOHZI010000050.1, from coordinate 11,292 downwards.
CCGGGTTGAAGGTCACGTCCTCGTCGAGGCGCACCAGCTTGCCGGTGAGCACCAAGCCCCAGGTCGAAGCGTTGACGAACAGCGAGCGGCTTTCGCCGAGCCGTTCCGACCAGGCGCCACGCGAAAGCTTGTCACGGATCAGCTTGTCGGCCGTATCCGCGTCGGGAATGCGGATCAGCGCCTCGGCCAGGCACATGAGCACCACGCCCTCTTCCGAGGACAGATCGTAGTGATGCAGAAACTCTTCCACGCCGCTCTGGTCGCTGGCCTGCCTGCGCACCGCCTCGACCAGGCTTCTGGCCCGCGCGCTGACCCGTCGCCCGGCGTCCGGTGCGAAACGCGCCTCCTCGATCAGGTGCGTAACGACCACGTCCTCGTCCGCCAGAAACAGGGCATTGACCGCCTCCCGCAGGCCTTGCGGCGCGCGCGCCGGCCCGTCATAGACGAAGTCGGGGAAATCGGGATTCAGCTTCTCGGCGGCTCGGGCCATGGGGTATCCGTGGGATCAAGTGCCCTTATTGTAAATCCTGCCCCGGTATCGCCGCGCCTCGCCTGTGCTGAAAATAAAAGCCAGGATCAACTAACTCGAAATGCCACCCACTCTCCCCTTCCGCGCCATGCGCGAAAAGGGAGAGTTCGGGTGCGCCGACATTCTGTCGGCTCGGAATTGACGTCAGTTCTTCTTTTTTTGGTCCTTGTAAGTGTAGTGATGGACTGCCGTGAGATCTCCGTCCTTGATCACGTAGTCGATTACCGGCTTGCCATGTTCGGTAATCCGCAGCGTATAGCTGGAGCCGACCGGAGGTAACTTCTTCAGGACTTTCAGCAAGGCACCGCGGTTGATCCAGTGAGTATTCGTCCAGTTGGCAATCGATATCGGTATCTGTCCATTTGCCAACCCTGCAAGTAGCCCATTCGACCCCGACGGATGACCTGGGCTACGAGCAGGCGCGAGAGCGAGCTGCGTCGCGTCCTGACGCTTGAAATGCGCTGCGTTCGTCATGCAGCTCAGCCTTTGGAAATGCGTACCCATCTTGTCGACGAACTGGCAGACCAGCTTGTTGCGATCCGCCTGGCTACCGGACCATGGCCGGTGAAGAGCCGACTTGATCATCTCCAGAGCCAGCGGAAAATTTATGCGCTGACCGTTGACCACTATGGGACTCAGCTGGGTGGTATTTTGGGAAACGGTATAGGTTGCAGAAGGTTCGGAGCCGGCCTGCGTAGCGCCGGACTGCATGAAGGCATATGCCTGTGAAGCCGTTCCCAGAGCCAGTCCCGCACTCGCCACAACAATTAAAAAACGGTGTGCTGTTGACATGGTATATCTCCTCTTTTCATTACCTGAAATACAATTGCTCGTCAATTCTGCTTCTTTTCGTTCTTGTAGATGTAGCGATGGATCGCGGCCAATTCACCGTCCTTGATCACGTAATCCACTACGGGTTTGCCGTGTTCGGTGATCCGCATCGTATAGCTGGAGCCGACTGGAGGCAGCTTATTCAACAAGGTCAGCAAGGCGCCGCGATTGATCCAGTGATTGTTCGTCCAGTTGGCAACCGACAGCGGTATCTGGCCATTCTCGAGCGCCTGGTACATTGCTTTGCTGGAACTCTCACCGGCGCCTACAGAGTAGTCCATAGTGGAATTCATTCTGCTAATCTGCGTCGCGTCCTGACGCTTGAAATGCGCTGCATTCGTCATACAACTCAGTCTTTTAAACTGCGTACCCAGCTTGTCAACGAACCCGCAGACCAGTTTGTTGCGGTCCGCTCGGCTACCGGACCACGGTCGATGAAGGGCCGTTTTAATGATTTGTAGAACAAGTGGGAAATCTATACGCTGACCGTTAACCACTATAGGACTCAACTGCGTGGTATTTTGGGCAACAGTAAAGGTTGTTGCGGGCTCGGAATTGGCATGCGCAGCGCCGGACTGCATGAACGCATACGCCCCGGAAGCCGTGCCCAACGTCAATCCCGCACTTGCCACGATAATCAGAAAGCGGTGAGTTGTTGACATGGTGTATCTCCTCTTTTCATCAGGTGAAATACGACTGCACGTCAATTCTGCTTCTTTGGGTTCTTGTAGATGTAGTGATGGATCGCAGTCACTTCCCCGTTCTTGATCACGTAATCCACTACGGGCTTGCCGTGATCGGTGATCCGCATCGTATAGCTGGAGCCTACCGGGGGTAGCTTCCTCATCATCGTTTTCAAGACGCCGATATTGATCTGGTTCTGGGCCGTGAAGCTGGAAATTTGTCCCGATACTTGGCCATTCTCGAGCGCTTGGTACATCGCTACGTTAGCTGCGTCATGACTACCTGCTGGGTTCTGCCCACTATTACCTGCAGAAGTGTGCTGCATCGTGGAATTCGTCCTGGCAATCTGCGTCGCGGACTGGCGTTCATAATGTGCTGCGTTTGTCATGCAGCTCAAGTTTTGTCGAAAATGCGACCCCAGAACATCATCAAACCTGCAGACCAGTTTGTTGCGATCTGCCCCTCTACTGGACCACGGCCGGTGAAGAGCCGACTTGATCATCTGCAGAAAAAGCGGCATGACCATGCGGTGGCCATTGACTATAATGCGGCTGAGCTGCACCTCGTTACTGGAATAGCTACGGATTGTAGAAGGCTCGGAGCTGGTCCGCGCGGCACCGGCTTGGGTAAGTGCATATGCCCGGGAAGTCGTTCCCAGCGCCAATCCAGCACTTGCCACGACAATTAGAAAGCGGTGAGTTGTTGACATGACGTTTCCCCTCTTTTGACTACATACTCTTGTTATAGTCCAAAAAACGCGATTGCGCAAGGAATTATCCCCTTGGGGATAAGATACCGGTATGACAGCCGATACGTATCCGGACAGCGAAGTTTTTACTGTTTCCGCCCTCGTCGGCGAAGCCAAGCAATTGCTGGAAGGCGAATTCGGCAACATCGGCGTGGAGGGCGAAATCTCGAATCTGGCCCGCCCTCGTTCGGGGCACGTCTACTTCACGCTCAAGGATGCCGACGCCCAGTTGCGTTGCGCTCTGTTCCGCCGCGAAGCTCAACGTGTGCGTTTCGATCTGGCCGACGGCATGCAGGTGCTCGCCCGTGGTCGCGTGTCGATTTATCCGGCCCGTGGCGAATTCCAGTTTTATGTCTCCAGCCTGGAAGAAGCCGGGCTCGGTGCGCTGCAACGGGCCTTCGAGGCGCTCAAGAAAAAACTTGCCGAAGAAGGCCTGTTCGAGCAGGCGGCAAAACGGCCGTTGCCCCGTTATCCGAAGCGCATAGGCGTCATCACCTCGCCCACCGGTGCCGCGCTGCGCGACATATTGAATGTGCTCGGCCGACGCTATCCGGCGGCCGATGTGATGATCTACCCAACACAGGTGCAAGGCACAGCCGCCGCCGGCACCATTGCCGCGGCGCTTGCGCGGGCCAGCGAACGACGTGAATGCGATGTACTGATTCTCGCCCGTGGTGGCGGATCGCTGGAGGACTTGTGGTCATTCAACGAAGAAGCCGTTGCTCGCGCCATTCGTGCTTCCGAGATTCCCGTGGTGAGCGGCGTCGGCCACGAGACCGATTTCACCATTGCCGATTTTGTCGCCGATTTCCGTGCGCCCACTCCATCGGCCGCGGCAGAAAGCGTGACCCCGGACCGCGAGGAACTGCTCGTGCGTCTGAATCAACTCGGAGCACGCATCGCCCACACTTGGCAACGCAGCGAACGCGAACGCCGTCAGGCCGTTACGACTTTGTCTCAACGCCTGGCTATTCAGCATCCGCAGCGCCGACTGCAGGAACGCGCCCAGCGACTGGATGAACTGACCGAGCGTCTAAGCGCCGCGCCGTTGCGCCAGCTTGCCAGTCTGCGTTCACGGCTGACGACACTGAATTCGGAATTGAACCGCCATTCGCCGGTGCTGCGCATTGAGCGTTTGCGTGATCGAACATCACATCTGGACGCACAGTTATTGCGCCTGTGGCGCCAGTGGCATGAACGACGACAGGCCCAGGTAAAAACTCTGGCAGCCCGGCTGCATGCGCTCGGCCCGAAGCAGACATTGGCCCGCGGCTACGCCATCGTCTTTGCCGCCGACGGCACCGTTCTGCGCGATGCATCCCATACTCACCCCGGTAGCACCATTCGCGCCCGGCTGGCTCACGGCAGCCTTGATGCGATCGTGGAAAAAGTGGACTCCAAATCAACATGAAACGCCTGCTTGCTTTCCTGTTGCTCGCCAGTGTGATGCAAGCTCCCGTCCATGCGGCCACGCCGTTGGCGCCCTTGCAGGCCCTGGCCGCGCACGGTGCGCGCGTCAGTGCGCTGATCGTGCGCTTGAACGACCACAAAACACTCGCGGCCATCCAGCCCGACCTGGCACTTACTCCCGCCTCGACCAGCAAGCTCTATGTCGCAGCCAGTGCCTTGCAGCAATGGGGTCCCGATTACCGCTTCACTACCCGGTTGCTCGGTACCGGCCCGGTCGAAAACGGCGTACTCAAGGGCGATCTGATCTTTGCCGGTGCCGGCGATCCCGCGCTGACCACCGCGCAACTGTTTGTCCTGACCCGACGTCTGGCCGAACGTGGCATTCACCGTGTCACGGGACACTTGATCGTTGACGCCAGCTATTTTGGCCACATCGCCTGCACGGCTCACGACCGTTGCCATGCACTCGACGACAGCCATAACGCTTACAACGCCCTGCTCTCCTCCGCGGCCATCGACTTCGCAACGGCGCAGATCAGCGTGATACCGGCGGCGGTTCCCGGAACGTCTGCCACGGTGCATCTGGCGCCCTTTGATCTGCCCGGTGTCCGCATCGTGAACCGGGTACGCACCGGCCCTGCCACAAGCGGTTGGTCGATACGAGTCGACCGCCACACGGCACATGACCGCGACACACTCACCGTCAGCGGAACCACCCCGGCGGGCGCCATGCCGCATCGGTTCTGGCGTGCGCTGAGCGACCCCGATCGTGCGGCCGGGGCTCAATTGCTGGCCCTGTTGGCCGCAGCAGGCATTCAGGTGGATGGTGGCGCACGCGTCACCTACAAGTCCGCCCCCACAGGCCATGTGCTGGCCGCGATCAAGGGCCAGGCGTTGGCGCTGCAACTGAGTCGCATGCTGATCTGGAGCAACAACTTCATGGCGGATACGCTGGCACTCGATCTGCTGCGTACCACGCAATCGCCTCCGCTCACGCTGACAGCGGCTGGAGAGCTGCTGACCAAGCGAGGCCGCGCGCTGGAAGTCGAGTCCGGACTATGGGGTAAACACACACCGGGCCTTGAATTGGCAAGCGGTAGTGGCCTGACGATCTCCAACCGCGCCAGCGCTCACGACATGGTCGCCTTGCTGGCAACGATGTACCAGAAACCGGGCCTGTTCCCGAGCTTCCTGGGAGCGTTGACGGTGCCTGCCTACACGCCGGTCAACCTGCTCAAGGCGTCACAGCAGCCGGCCTGGATGCATGCCATCGCCGCCAAGACGGGATCGCTCAACAACCCGCACAGTGTGTTCGCCCTCGCTGGTTATGCCCGCCTCGCCGACGGCCACTGGGGTGCGTTTGCAGTCGTCATCAACGGCAGCAAAAAATACGACGTGCCGTTAGGCATGGCGATCGACGCCACCCGTAAAGCGCTTACGCCGTACCTGCAGAACTCGCATTAACCCCTACGATGCCGGCGCTCCTGATCGCGGCGATAGCCGCTTTTATATTTCGATGCCTTCGTGGCGCAACGCTTCGCGCAGTGGCGCAATCCAGGGTTCGTAGTTTCGAGCGCGTCCGGCGGCGTGACGATACATCGGTTGCCGTGCCTGCCAGACGCTGGCGGTCGAGATGGCGCCTTCACCGTCCGGTGGTGCTTGCAATACAGACGGTTCCCATTCCAGACCCAATTTTTCGACCAGGGCACGCAATTCACGTTCCGGTTCCGCTACAACCTGTTCGTAATCGACGGTCAGCACGGGTACCGGCAGCACCTTGTCCCACCAGGCCATGGCCCGCTGATAAAAACCGTACATCCAGGCGAGATCGCTCATGCGATAGGCATAGTCACCGCGGGGATGGGCGAAATTCTGAAACCACAGCGAAAGCGCCGTATCCAGTGGATCACGCCTGCAATGCACAATGCGTGCATGAGGAAACAGACGAAGAATCAAACCTATATTGATGAAATTCAAAGGATTTTTGTCGATCGCCTCCGTTCCGGACTGCACGCCACCGGGCACGCTTATTGTCCAACGGCGTGCGGCTGCCGCAAAAGCATCATTCGAAAGACCGGCCAATCCCTGTGGGTAGGACTGCGTTCCCGACAGCTCAACGCCCAGTGCTTCAACCACTTCCAGTTCGCCCGCCGCCGTCAGGCGTGAATGCCGTCCCAGCCTGCGCTCGATCAGGGTGGTACCGCTGCGCGGCATACCCACCACAAAAACCGGTGCCGGCAAATCACGCTTATTATCTAAAGTGTTTTTTAAGAAAGCACTATCAAATATTTGATAAATAAGACTTTCATAACGTTCCCAAGCCTCAATATCGAAACGGACAGACTGCCCGCGCAAACGATTGGAGCGTTCGGCTTCCGCCCACGCCTGCTCGTAATCGCCCAGATCGTCGCTGACCTTGACCAACGCAAACCCGATGGCCGCTTGCATCTCCTCGCTCAACCCTGGCCGCGCCTGCGCCACCTGCATGGAAGTAAGCGGACTCTCTTCCACGGATACCCAACGTTTGACCTGGGCAAGTCGCAACCAAGCTGCCCCCTGAGCAGGGTCCCGCCGCAATGACTCACGCAACAGTGCCTCGCTTTCCACAAACCGCCCGAGTTTGAGTAGCAGACTGCCGCGCTGAGCCAACTCCGTCGGAGACGGAGCTTCAATGCGAGCCAGTAGTGATTCAGCCTGCGCCACCTGGTCCATGTCGAGCAGGAATCCCGCGCCGGTGCGCAGTGCATGAGTCGTAGTGGCAGGGGCGGCAAGCCAGCGTTCCATGACCGCAGCGGCCGCCTGCACCTGTCCGGCGTTGCGGTATAGCCACGCCAAACTATGCGCCGGTTCGGCCCAACCAGAATCGTGCGCGCATACCGCTTCGAGAATGATCGCGGCAGGATGACCGTGACCTGACATGCGTAGTGCATTGCCCAACTGGTAGGCGATGTCGGCCAGGCGGGTTTTGGGCGCATTGCGCAAAGCGCACGCCAACCACAGGGCCGCGGCCCGATGGGCGCCCTGCCCGGTAAGCTGTTGCGCGGCATCCAGTTGGTCGTTCAGATCACGGTCGACATGACGCAGTGAGCGCAGTTGCCGGCGCGGCTCGGGCCCTTCGGCATGACGCGCAAGAGCCATCGCCAGAGCGGGTTTCACAAGCTATCCAGAAAATCCGCGATGCAGGCGCCGAAGCCTTCCAGATCGACCAGGAATGAATCGTGTCCCTGCGGCGAAGTCAGAATCGACTCACACACCCGAGCGCCACTCGCCTCCAACCACTGCACCAGTTCACGCTGCTGTTCGCAAGGGAAAAGAATATCGGACTCTACGCCCACTACAAGGGCCTGCTCGACTTTCAGTTTGGCGAAAGCATTAGCCGTTTTGCCACCACCGTGCTCGGCTGCGTCGAACCCATCCATGGCATGCGACAGGTAGAGGTAACAATTGGCGTCGAAGGTGCCGATGAAGCGGTCAGCGTGGGCTTCCAGATAGCTTTCCACCTCGAACTCGATGCCGAACGAGGCAACGCCGCGCGGCGCATCGTGACGCACGCGGGTGCGGCCAAAACGCTGCTGCCATTCCGCCGGCGAACGGTAGGAGAGCATGCCGATTTTGCGAGCCATGCGCATACCGATCACCGGGCTGTGACCCGGTTCGTAGTAACCGCCAGCCCAGGCCGGATCGCTGCGGATCGCCTCACGTTGCAGTGAGCGGATGGCGATGGCGAACGGGCGCGCATGGGCGGCCGTAGAAATCAGCGCCAAGTTGGGAGCGAGTTCCGGAAACTGGAAAGCGAAAGCCTGCGCACTCATACCGCCAAGCGAAGGGCCAAACACCAGCTTGGGCGTGGGCAGATTCAGGTGCTCGAGTACCAGGCGCGCACCACGTGCCACGTCTTCCAGTGCCAGGGCCGGAAAATCGAGTTGATAGGGCACACCGGTGACCGGATTGATCGAGGCCGGCCCGGTGGAGCCGAAGCAACTGCCCAGCGAATTGATGCACAGTACGCACCAGCGCGAGGTATCGATCGCCTGGCCTGGTCCGATCATGCCTTCCCACCAGCCGCGCGAACGATCCGCGCGGGACGAGGCAGCGTGGGCGCTTGGTGACAAGCCAGCAAAAAGCAGGATCAGATTGTCGCCGTTCAGTTGCCCCCAGGATTCGTAGGCAATATCGACCGCCGGCAATACGCCACCGCGATACAGTTTGAACGGTGCCTCGACATGCACCATGCCACGTGTTTCGAGTGTCATGGCAGACGCGCTCAGGGCTCCGCCTGCACGTAGGCGATCCAGGCCGGATCGTTTTCGCCCTGTTCGACCGGCAGGAATTCACCGTTGCCTTCGCCCGTCTCTTCGTCGGTGCCTTGCCACAGCACGGTAGTCTTCGAAAAACCGGCTTCTTCCAGCAATTCACGGATTTCCGGTAACGACCACAAGCGCCAGTGATAGCTGAAGGCGCGACGCAGACGCGAACCGTCCTTGAACTTGAAGTGAATATGACACGTGGCATGACCGCTGATCGGATCGTACTCCGCCTGCTCCCAGACGTAGGTGAACCCGTTGACCTTGCGCGTCTCGTTCATGGTTTCGTAAGCATCGGAGCCGCCATAAACGTCGATCAGGAACAGGCCCTCCGGGCCCAGGGCTGCACGCGCACTGCAAAAATAGCGCAGCAGGCTCGCTCGATCCTTGAATATCCAGTAGCTGAAATTCATCGCGGTCACGATATCCAGATCGCGTCCCGGCGATTCCAGCACATTGCCCTGTATCAACTGCACACGCTGCTGCGCTTCTTCGGGCATTTTCTCCAGGTTGTGCTGGCGTCCCCAATCCAGCACTTCGGGATCAAGATCGACCCCGATGGCGGTATGGCGCCAGTTGGCTTCGACCCATTTACAGGCAACAGTCGCAGTGCCGCAAAAGTCCTCGCGCAAGCTGCGCGCAGCACGCCCGCGCGCACGCTGAAACGTGTCCTTGAGAAATTCCACTTCGGTATCCGCATCCTGCACGGATTGTTCGTACAACTTGTGACGGTCGGCGCGGTCGGCCAGTTTCGGCTTTCTGGGTTTGGGGCTCATGGGTTCGATCGGTTCTCTGGGTTTATGCAAAAATTTCAAGCAGTTTCGAGCAGCGGCATCAGGGCCTGCTCCACCCCGCCGACATCCTGCGTACCGGCAAGTGCGCCCAAGCGGGCACGGACGCGACGGGCGCCCGGCAAGCCACCCAGCACACCGGGAACATGACGTAATGCCGGGCCCAGTTTTTCGCCGCGGGCAACACATTCACGCAGGTAGGCAAGATAACCGGTCAATACCTGGGCACGTCGCGTAACGCCAGAGCCGTCAGCATAAAAACGCGCATCGGCCGCAGCCAGCAGCATGGGTTGAGCGTAGGCAGCGCGGCCCAGCATGACACCATCGACTCGGCGCAACAACTCGGCAGCTGACTCCAGATCCGCAACGCCGCCGTTAATCAGAATTTCCAATGTCGGGTAACGGCGCTTGAGTTCGGCCACACGTCCATAGTCCAGCGGCGGGATGTTGCGATTGGCCTTGGGGCTCACGCCATCGAGCCAGGCCTTTCTGGCATGCACGATGAAAGTACTGCAGCCCGCAGCAGCCACGGTTTCAACAAACCGGCATAAAAATTCCATGCTGTCGTCGTGGTCGATACCCAGGCGAGTTTTCACTGTAACCGGCAACGAAGAAGCTTCGCACATGGCAGCCACGCAGTCGGCCACCCGCTCCGGCTCCGCCATTAGGCAAGCGCCCATGCGCCCGGCACTGACTCGCGGACTGGGGCAGCCGATATTGAGGTTGATTTCATCGAAACCGTAGGCCTGCGCAAGCCCTGCCGCCTGCGCCAGTATCTCCGGCTCGTGCCCGCCCACCTGGAGTGACAGCGGATGTTCCTCGGCACGGTAACGCAACAATTTGTCAGCATCGCCGAAGACCAGCCCACGGGCCACCACCATCTCGGTATAAAGCCAGGTGCGGCGGGTAATCAGGCGCATCAGGAAACGGAAGTGTCGATCCGTGCGATTCATCATCGGTGCAATCGCTAGCGTCCGGCGTGGCAACGTCGTCGAATCACTCATCACGCTTGTGCTCCTCCTCGTCCACCACGGTGAATTCGCCTTCGATCACATCGCCGGAGTGGCGCGTCGCTCCCTGACCGAAACGGGTGCGGATGAAAAAGATGAGCGCCGCGACCAACGCAATCACGCCGAGGGCGACGAGCACCCAGATTCCCACGATGATGGCCAGGGCGACGCCGATAACGGTAATGACAATCGCCGCGATGCGCTGCAACATGCTATAAAGTAAGTAAATAACGAACGTTGAACATATGTTAACCCACCGGCTTACCATGACGATGAACGCTTTCGCGTCACAGGACCTCGCATGCCGCTGACAGACTCGGCCAAACCGCGGCTTTCCGCCGTGATCATTACCCTGAATGTGGCCGATCGTCTCGCAGCCTGCCTCGACAGCCTGCAAGGGCTGGCAGATGAGGTCGTTGTGTGCGACGGAGGCAGCACGGACAACACCCGGGAACTGGCCGAAGCGCGGGGGGCGCGTGTGATTGTCGAACGGAACTGGCGTGGTTTCGGCATTCAGCGCCAACGCGCCCAGGTCGAGGCACGCGGCGAATGGATCCTGATGATCGACAGCGACGAACGCCTGACGCCCGGCCTGCGCGAGGAAATACACGCCGCGCTCAATGCCAATGCTCCTGATACTGCCTACACCTTGCCGCGACTGAGCTGGGTGTTCGGCCGCTACATCCGCCATAGCGGTTGGTGGCCGGATCACGTGCTCCGCCTTTACCGGCGAAAACACGGCGGCTACAACGATGCTCTCGTGCACGAGTGGGTCGAACTCGTGAACGGCATCCGCGTCCGCAAACTGACCCAGCCGCTACTTCACCATACTTACCGCGACATGCATGAGTACCTGGTGAAATCTGCGGGCTACGCTGCCGCCTGGGCGCAGCAACGTAAAGCCGCCGGGCGCAAAGCTTCAATCGCTTCGGGTCTGACGCACGCACTTTCCTGTTTTCTACGGATGTATGTGTTGCGCGTGGGA
>JBOHZI010000049.1:0-11506 GCA_050738295.1 Gammaproteobacteria bacterium | reverse complement strand
GTCAAGGACAGGGGCAAACCAGCGCCTTTCTGGGGCTCGATTCCGGGCTCAACGTCGGTGCGTGGCGTGTTCGCCAGCGCGGCACGTTGAACTGGGCGACGGGCTATGGCAATGCCCCGGCGCAGCATCATTGGCAGAATATTGATCTTTATGCTCGTCGGGCCCTGCCCGATCTTCAATCCGAACTGACATTCGGCGACAGCTATACCGATGGGTCGGTGTTTGACAGTTACGCACTACTTGGCGTGCAATTGGCGACGGACGATCGCATGCGCCCGCCTTCGCGTCGTGGCTATGCACCGGTGGTGCGCGGCGTGGCACAGACCAACGCCAAGGTTACAATCCGGCAGAACGGTGTCGAGATCTACCAGACCATTGTGCCGCCCGGCCCGTTCGTCATCAACGATCTGTACCCGACTGGGTCCGGAGGCAGTCTTGAAGTGACCGTCACCGAAGCCGACGGTCGCCAGCGTACCTACGAAGTGCCTTATGCCTCGGTGTCGCAGTTGCAGCGTCCGGGGGTGACGCGTTACAGCGTCAATGCCGGACAAATGCGCGACCTGCCGCTGGGCAGTCATCCCGACGTGTTTCAGGCGGCCGTCCAGCATGGATTCTCCAATCTGTTTACCGGCTATGCCGGTGTGCAAGGGTCCGACGGGTACGGCGCGGCACTCATCGGCGGCGCTTTCAGTACGCGGGCCGGTGCCTTTGCCATCGATCTTACCGGTGCCCGGGCCCAGATCCCGGGCTACGGAACGTACACGGGCCGGAGTGTGCGCCTGTCCTGGAGCAAGGTGATCCCCGAAACCCGTACCTCTTTCAGTGTGGCAGCGTATCGGTATTCCACCAGCGGATTTTTCAGCCTCACCGATGCTGCCATTGCACGCGAGTATGCCCGCCAGGGCCTTAATCCGTTCCAGGGTGTCGAGGTTCCCGTCGCGGACAGTAGTACCCCGTCGCTTACCTCGATCGAAGGGCTGCGTCAGCGTAACCGCTTTACCCTGAGCCTGAGTCAACCACTCGGCCCGGCTGCGGGATCGCTTTATGCCAACGCGTCCTATAGCGACTACTGGGGCCATGAAGGCAGCAGCACGCTATTCCAGCTCGGCTACAACAACCATATCGGCAGTTTGAGTTATGGTCTGTCGGTGTCGCGTACCCGTACTCCGGATGACGGCTATGACAACAGCCTTTCTCTTTCCCTCAGCGTGCCGTTGGGCGACGCTGGGCAGGCGCCCACCTTCACGGCCAACCTGAACCAGGACTCACAGGGCAACTCCCAGCAGCAGGCCATAGTGACGGACAGCCTGGGCCAATACAATCAGTTCAACTGGACCGCCAGTGTGTCGCATGCCAACGGCGGGGGCGGCACCTCGGGCTCCGTGGGCGCCGGTTATAGTGGTTCGCATGCCATCTACAGCGCCAATTACGACATGGGCGCTGGCTATTCGCAGGTTTCGGCGGGTGTGAGTGGCTCAGTGGTGGCGTACTCGGGCGGCGTCACGTTCGGCCAGCCGCTGGGCGATACGATAGCCATCGTTCACGCGCCCGGTGCCGCTGGTGCGCATCTGCAAAATGCACCCAACGTCGAACTGGACAGCCACGGTAACGCCATTGTGCCCTACCTGACGCCATTCCAGCTCAACACCATTGGTCTGAATCCCCAAGGGATGCCGCTGGGCGTTCAGCTCGACGCCACCAGCACCAACGTCGCACCGACTGCCGGCGCCGTGGTCATGGTGGACTTCAAGACCCACTACGGACGGGCGCTGCTCGTACGGCTGCATCGCGCCGATGGCACTCTCGTACCTTTCGGGGCCGAGGTGCTCGATGCCAAGGGCAATCCGGTGGGGACGGTCGGCCAGGCGGGCCGGGCGTTGCTGCGAGTCCAGCAGCCCAGTGGCAAGTTGACGGCACACTGGCAGGCGGGCGATGCTGCATCGGCAACGTGCGGGTTCCATTACGCCCTGCCCGACACAGCCTCCAAGGGGCGTAATCATTCCATCCAACAGGTCGAGATGACATGCAATACCGGTTCGCATTGAGTATTTACCGCCATGCCGGGGGCCAACGGTCCGCGCACAGGGTGTGTGTTCTGTCGGGGTGCCTGCTGCTCCTGGGGCTGGCGTGCGTGCCGCATGCGGCCTGGGCCAGGTGTGCTTACGATGGCAACAACCACACTGCGGGCATCGTGACCTTCTACGCCGGCACCGTTAATCTCACGCTCAATCAGCCCCCATCGACCACAACACCCATCTATACCTCCAATACCAACGCCGTGCCGCCGGGAACGCCGTTGGTGCTGGATTGCACCGGCAATACCAACTCCGGTATCGTCAACGATATTGCCGGCCCGCCGACCGGCAATGACAACACGCTTTACCCGACAGGCATTCCGGGGATTTCCTACCGCATCCTCCACCCCGATACCAGTGCCGAAATAGCGTCTTATCCGAACGAAAACGTTGGCTATTATTTTGGAAAGACCACGGTGACATTCAGCGTCGCATCGAACCTGGCGCTGTATTATGTCGGCCCCTATCTTCCGTCCAATGGCCGCACCATTAATGGGCAAGTGTCACATTGGAACGTGAACATCTGCAACGGTACTTACAACAACTGTGGTGGCAGTACACCGCAGCCTGTGGAAATCTTTAATCTCAACGCCACCATCCATATCATTGTGCCAACGTGCGACATCGCTGCGGGTTCGGTGAACAAGACGGTGACCTTGCCGGGGGTCAGCAAGTCGCAATTTTCGGGACAGGGTTCCACGGCGGGCAAGACGCCGTTCAGCCTGCAATTGACCAACTGTTCCAACAGCTTGACGGTTTTTGTCAGCCTGAATACGAATAATCCGCAGACGGGTGCCAGCGGCGTGATTGCACCCACGACCGGAGCAGGCTACGCGACGGGTGTCGGCGTGCAGATCCTCAAGGCCAACGGCACGACCCCCGTCACCTTCGGTACCGTCATCAACACAGGAACCACCAGCTCCGCCAACTACGCCATCAACCTCTACGCCCGCTACTACCAGACCGGCGCCAGCGTCGGCGCCGGCAACGTCAAGGCCGTAGCCACCTACACTGTCCAGTACCAATGAGTATTGCTCGTTCGCTTGGAGTTGTGCCCGGAAGAGGCCCCCTTTCGGCGAAAATCCGGATGGCTTTATGCTTGCTGGCTGCTGCCTGTACAGTGCTGGCGATTCCGGGTGCTGCCGTCGCCGACGGTTCGCCTGCTCCCGACAACCGCTTTTACGCCTCTGCCATGATGAGCGGTGCTCTCGGTTGGGATCACTCCAGCGGGAAAGGCGTCGGGTTTTTCCTCGGCTTCGGCAAACCGGTTACCGATCATTTTGGTCTGGAGCTGAATTTCCAGCAATACAACATCCAGACAGATCCAGATTACGGGGGCTTCAGCGTACGCGAGAGGACGTATGGCATCAATGGCTTGTTCTTTCTGCACCGAGGCCAGCGCTGGACCCCATACCTGGAACTGGGTGCGGGGCGGGTCAATTCAAGCTACAACGGCACCCATAGCAATAACACTTATCTGACCGCCGGCGCCGGCTTCTTCTGGCGTGTAGCCAGTCATCTGAGCATCCGTGGCGATGTGCGGTTTAATGACCTGCCGAGTGGAATCGGATCCACCGCCAATTCCGCAGCCCTCCAGTATCCGGTCGCGAGTGTCGGCATCGTGACTCAATTCGGCGATCCTCCCGCAGCCAGGCTTGTGACGACTCCGCCGCCGTCGCCCGCTCCAGTGGACAGCGACGGCGATGGCGTGCCAGACGATCTCGATCAGTACCCTAACACGCCGCCGGGAACCAAAGTGCACGCACAGTGCTGCCCGATCAAACCGTCCATCGAGTTCCCGGGCATACACTTCGCGTTCAATTCGACCAAGCTCACCGCCGAGGACAAGCACACGCTGGATGATGCTGCTAAGAAGTTGAACAAGGACCGGGACATCAATGTACTGGTGAGTGGTTATACCGACAGCATTGGCACCGCTGCCTACAACCGGAAGTTTTCGGAAGCCCGCGCGGCAAGCGTCAAACAGTACCTAGTGGCACATGATGTAGCACTGGATCGGCTAACCACTCGCGGTCATGGCGAGAACGATCCGGTTGCCTCGAACAAAACGGCCGAGGGGCGGGCAAAGAACCGCCGCGTGGAGCTGCGCGTAGTGGAACACCGCAAGACAGAAGGTATGACCACGCCACACCCATAATTAAGGGGGCCACACCATAATTCCATAATTCGACTATGCTGGCGGTGGGACGCCCAGACCGTCGGTGGGGTTATAAAAAAAGCCGAGGGCGACGTAGCGCGAGCCGCGGGTGACGTCGGTGGCTTCGTGCAGTAGCGAGCAGGAGAAGACGATGGCGCCGCCGCGGGGCGGACGATACAGCGTTTCGCCGAATTCGGGGAATTGGAGGGCTCCACCCTCATAGTCGCCGGTGTTGAGGTTGAGGGTCATGGCGAAGCGGCGGTAGTCGGTATCGCGCGTTTCGTTGTCGCGGTGCGGGCGGAAGTAGCCGCTGCCCGTGTCGTAGCGCACCAGCTTGAACGGCTCGTGGTGGGTCACCGCGTACTGGAAACTCTTGCGGATTTCCGGCAATACTCGCGCCGCCATGGCTTGTTCGAACTCGCGAATGAGCGTGGCGTCTTCAAGGCGCATGTCACGGCGCTGCTTGATGGCGGGGTCGGGTCGCCACTCGGGTTCGGGGCCGGACAGGTCAAGCACGCCCGAGGGATGTGTTTCGGATTGCTCGAAGTGAGCAATCAGGCGCTTGCATAATGCGGTGTTGAACACGTCGGGGATCATGAGTACCGGCGCGGTGGCGCTGCGCGGTTGATCCGCGTTGGAGCGGGTAGCGAGCTTTGGTGTCTCCAGGTGCATGGCCAGTCGACTTATCTCCGCAGGCTTTGTGCGTCCGCTGCGGAGCACCCGCGCCGCCTTGTCGGTCACGGCCCAGGTTGGTTGGCGTTCGTCACCCAGTTCTTGCGGCTCGCGCAGAACGACGATGCGTACTCCGTCCCGGGCCATTGCAACGACGTCCTCACCCTGCGTCGTGGATGGCAATACGGCGACTCGCAGCGGTGGTTGGGCCAGCCGGTTCCCCAGTTCAGCAAGGCGTTTGACAGCTTGTCGTAGTTTGGGGCTCGTCGGGCGCGCAACGCACAAGAGAATCGCCGATTGCCCCTCAATCAGTGTTCTCAGGTCGGTGGGCGCGCCATTCTCGTCGCGCACCGGCCACGCGGGCACCAGTGCGCCGGAGGCAAAAATGCGTTCGCTGCTATCGACAGTGTTTTGCGGCATGCGGATGCGGGCTTAAAATAAGTGCACAGTATCGCCCGAGAGCCCTTTGTCTGCAATGGACAGTCCAGCGCGCACCCCGACGAGCCAGATTACCGACACCGTACTCATGGTGCGCCCGGCCGTGTTCGGCTTCAACCCTGAAACCGCGGCGACCAACCGCTTCCAGCAGGCGGAGAGTGGCCAGGCTGGAATCGCGGAAATGGCGCGACGCGAATTCGACGGCCTGGTCAATGCGCTAGCGACGGCAGGTGTGTCCGTCATCGTAATGGAGGATACGCCGGAGCCGGTCAAGCCGGATGCAGTGTTCCCCAACAACTGGTTCACCACCCATGCAGATGGCACGGCCGTGCTCTATCCCATGCTGAATCCGAGCCGCCGGGTAGAGCGGCAACGGGCGTGGATCGAGGCCCTGGCGGAGCGGCACGGACGTCGTTTGAATGCGTTGCTGGATATGTCCTGCTGGGAGCGGCAGGGCCTGGCGCTGGAAGGCACCGGATCGCTCGTTCTCGACCGCGTGAACCGGGTGGCCTACGCCTGCCGCGCACCGCGCACCGCGTCGGAGCCGCTCGCGCAGTGGGCGGGCTTCATGGGCTACACGACGCAGGGTTTCGATGCTGTGGACCAGGCCGGCGTGGCGATTTATCACACCAATGTGATGATGGCGCTGGGGCAGGGCTTTGCCGTGGTGGCGCTTGATGCGGTGCCCGCCACCGATGAACGCGAGCGACTGATGCAGAGTCTGGAAGCCGCGGGTAACGAGATCGTCGCGCTCAGCCAGCAACAGATCGCGGGCTTTGGCGCCAATGTGCTGCATCTGGTTGGCAGTGCGGGGCCGGTGGTTGCGATGTCGGATCGGGCGCGAGAGAGCCTGGCGGGTGAGGCTTTGCGGCGTCTGGAGCGACACGGCAGTATCGTTTCGGCGCCGATTCCGACCATAGAGCAGTGCGGCGGCGGCAGTGTACGTTGCATGATTGCGGAGATTTTTCTGCCGCCGATATGATCGAATGCCAGCGTGGCCACGCTGACAGGAGGGCGAATATTCACTATAATATGCACAGACCGGCGTGTTCGCGTCGGCTCTTTTTTCGCCCCAGGGAGAGCTGATAATGACCAGACAACACCGGGTTCTGATGTGTGCCCCCGATTTTTTTACCGTCGATTATGCGATCAACCCGTGGATGAAGGCGGGCGAAGGCGCTGTGTCCACCGAGCTTGCCAAAAAGCAGTGGCACGTGTTGCATGACACATTGGCAAGCGTGGCGGAGGTGGCTCTACTGCCGCCCGTGGATGGGCTACCGGACATGGTGTTCACCGCCAACGCGGGTGTGGTCTATAACAAGCGCGCCATCGTAAGCCGTTTCGAGTACGACGAGCGGCGTGGCGAGGAAGTGCATTTCCGCAACTGGTTCGAGAACGACGGTTTTGAAGTTGTCGCCTGGCCCGAAGAGTTGATCTTCGAAGGGGCGGGCGATGCGCTGGTCGATCGGGGCGGGCCCTGGGTGTGGGCCGGCTTCGGACAGCGCACCGAGCAGGCGGCGCACGACGAGCTGGCAAAGTTCTACCCCGACCGCGAGCTGATCTCGATGCGCCTCGTGGATCCGCGTTTCTATCACATCGACACGTGTCTGCAGCCGCTGGAAGGCGGCTATCTGCTGTATTACCCGGCGGCGTTCAGTGAAACGGGACGCGCGGAAATCGAGCGTCGCGTTCCCGCGAACAAACGCATAGCAGTCAGTACCGAAGAAGCCGGCGCGTTTGCCTGTAATGCCATTAATCTCGACGAACACATCGCCCTCAACCAGCCCGGTGAACGGCTGACAGACGAGTTGAAAGCGGCCGGATTTGAGGTAACCAGCCTGGATTTGAGCGAATTTCTCAAGTCCGGCGGATCGTCCAAGTGCCTGGTGCTGCGCCTCGATGAACCATAAATCGGATCAAGATCCGAATTGTTTCAGCCAGCGGACAATGCCCTCGGTAAGCCCTGGCGCGAGCGTAGCGTCCTTTCCGGTATCGAGTTGCTTCAGGCAGCGGCAGGGCGCGATGTCGAGCGCATGTCCCATTTTCGGAAGATATAAGAGCTTGCCGTGCGGTAGTGCCTTGACCAAACGTTTACCGTTACCGGGTGGCACGTTGAAGTCGAGTCCGCCTTGTACGACGAGCACGGGAATTTTTACTTTGTTCGCCGTCACCAGCGGTTTCTGAGCGAGCCAGCTTCTGAACAGCGCTACTTGGTCGACGCTGAAGGTTCGTTTGCCTTTCTTGAATTGAATAGTCACCGCTTGCCCGGGTTGTGCCTTGTCGATCAGTCTATAGGCCTTTTTCTGTTCTTTACTGATAGAGCGGATTGTGGTTGCGCTTGCTCCCGCGTGTTGAGCCATTTCAATCGCCTGGGCATTAAAGATTTCCTTCATGGATTCGCCTGGCGCTTCGAGTAGGATGAGGCCGGCAAGTCTGGTTTCGGTCGCGAGCTTGGGAGCGATCAGTCCGCCGAGGCTGTGGCCGAGGGCAACGATCCGGTGCGGATTGATGTGCGGATTTTTGCGTAGCGCTTCAACAATCGCGAGATTGTCGGCGACCTGATCACCGAAAATCATCTTGTTGCCGTCGCCGGTCGAGGGCGGCAGGCCGCGTTTGGCGACCCGCGCGACGGCCCATCCGGCCTTCACCAGCACCGCAGCGAGCTTCTTGTAGGGGCTGTAGGCGATGTCGCCGTGGCTGCTATGGCCGTTGCCGTTGATATTTACGGGACCGCTGCCTGGAATAAGGGTCACGACCGGGAACGGACCCTTGCCGGTGGGCAGATCGAGCACGCCCTTGAGAATAAAGCCGTCGCGTTGGACCGCTATCGGCAGGGTTTTTGCGTTCACTGCCGCTTTCGTAATCCAAGCACTCGCACTTGCGGGCGCCTGGGCCGTTGCTTCGTTCGGTGCCATACCGGGATGTATATGCACCCCGTCTATTTGGGTTTCGTCATTGCAGGAAGCAACCCAGTTTTCCCAGCCATCGGCAAACTTGAGTGGTGTGACGACGACATTGAGCGAACCTTGGTGAATGGCCTTCGGGGTTGCGGCATGTTGGAAAGTGCCGTGCTGTTGCGGGAGGTATTTTTGCCAAAATTCTTTCAGTTTTTGTGCGCCGAGCCCTGCTTTCATACGGTTGTCGAAATGGGTGGTGGCTGCAGTAAAGTCACCATTTTCCAAATTATGCAGCAGGCTCGCGGATAGCATCAGGCAGCTATTGCCTACGGCTTTTTGCGAGCCTTGTGGAGATGCGGCGAACGCGAGACTGGGTAGAAGCGCAAGCAGAACGAAGGCGGTGAAGCGCGGCATGAGAATGTCCTCGAATGGCATCGGGATTAATTATAGGTCGAGGTAATCCAGTGCACAAATCGACTCGCAACATGGCAACGGGATTTTCAGGCGAAGACGTTGAGCGCTTGCGGCAGAATTTCGATATCGAGATGCATTGCTTCGTCGGCGATCACTTCGCCGTCCAGGTGCAACGGCAACGGTACCGTGCTGCGGATAGTGACCCGTCGGGTGCGCAGCATGGTAATGGCCGGGTCGCCTATGTGACGACCGGCGAGTACCTTGGGCAGCAGGCGCAGGATATGCAAGCGCCCGAGTCCGCGTGCGCACACCAGTTCCAGGTAGCCGTCGTCGATTTCGGCGTCCGGCGCGATCCGAAAGGCGCCGCCGTAGCAGCGTCCATTGGCCGCGGCAACCAGCGTGATGGTTTGTTGCAATGTGCCCGTATCATGCTCGATCGTGACCTCGGGCGTGGCGTAGCGTAGCAGCAGGGTTCGCATAACGGCCAGCAGGTACACGGCGTTGCCGCGCAGATAACGAATGCGTCTCGCCTCGCGCGAGACTTGTGCGTCGAAACCGATACCCGCACCGTTGGCGAAATAATCCTGGTTGCAGCGACCGATGTCGACCGCACGCGTGTGGCCTGCAGCAATGCGTTGACAGGCTTCGCGCCAGTCGTTGCCGAACCCGAGCATCTTGGCGAAGTCGTTGCCGGTGCCGATCGGAATGAGACCCAGCCGAGGGCGTTGCGGGGCACGCATGGCACCGTTCACGGCTTCGAACCACGTGCCGTCGCCGCCGGCGACGAGGATGGCGTCGTGCGTCGAGGTGCCGTGTTCCACAATTTCGATGGCTTCGCGTGGGGCGCGGGTGAATTCGGTATCGAAGTCAATGCCCAGTTCGCGCAGGCAGGTTTGCACCTTTCCGGCGAGTGTGCGCCCGGCGCCACGGCCTGCGGCCGGATTGACTAAAAGCAGGGTGCTCATGGTTTTTGCGCCTGTTTTCGTCCGTGAACTATAGACGAAACGATGCGGCTCCGCGAGCGGTCGTCGATTGGACAATGCCGCCACCAGCCTTTACCCTTGAACTACGCGCGGGGGCCCGTGTCTTGCTGTCGTTGGCTTGTTGAGTTGCGGCGGGTCGAGGGTGTTCGCTACTGCACTCACAAGCAACAGGGACATTAATGACCACCACGACAGCGCAGACCCGCACGATTGATACACGTATATTGCATCGAGCCATTGGCGCCTCGGCCATGGGCAATGCCGTGGAGTGGTTCGATTACGGTGCCTATGCCTATCTGACCGATCATATTGCGAAAACCCTGTTTCCATCGGACACGAATGGGATTTTGTGGACACTCGTCGGATTTGCCGTATCGTTCCTGGTCCGACCGCTTGGCGGCCTCTTCTGGGGGCCACTCGGGGATCGCATCGGCCGCAAGCGGGTGCTGTCCATGACGATCATCATGATGGCCAGCGCCACGGCATTGATTGCTTTTATACCGTCTTACAAAACGATTGGTATCTGGGCACCGGTCATTCTGTTTGTGCTCAGGATTCTCCAGGGCTTTTCAGCCGGCGGCGAGTACGGCGGAGCGGCCACTTTTATGGCCGAGTACGCGCCGAAGAATCGACGCGGCATGTATGGCAGTTTCCTTGAGGTGGGAACACTGGTCGGGTTTACCGGTGCGGCGGCGATTGCCCTTCTTATGAGCAGCGTGCTCGGTGATAGTGCAATGGCAACCTGGGGTTGGCGTGTTCCTTTTCTCGTTGCCATTCCTCTTGGGTACGTCGGGATGTATCTGCGCACAAAAATGGAGGAAACTCCAATTTTCCAGGAGATCGAACAAGAGGAAGAAAAGCAAAAGGAGAGCGTACCCGGGATATACAAGGATCTTGTTACGACTTATCTCCGATCCACGATGATTCTGTTCGGTCTTGTGATTGCGTTGAACGTGGTCGAGTACACATTTCTAACCTATACGCCGACCTATCTGCAGGATTCGTTGGGCATGAGCGAAAACCATGCACTTCTGGTGCCCTTGTTCGGGCAGATAGTGATGGCGATTCTGTTGCCTTTCTTCGGGCGGTTTTCGGATACGGTTGGTCGTCGACCGATGTGGTTGTTCTCCTGTATAGGTCTGATCGTATTTGTGGTGCCCTTGTACATGCTGATGGGGACCGGGCTTCTCGGGGCCATCATCGGGTTCACTGTCATCGGCATTCTTTTTGCCCCGCAGCTCTCGACAATCTCGGCCACTTTCCCCGCGATGTTCCCGACGATGGTTCGTTTTGCCGGCGTCGCTATTGCTTACAACGTATCCACGTCGCTTTTTGGCGGTACGGCTCCGGTAGTCACCAACCTTCTCAGTGACGCCACCGGCAATAATCTGATGCCTGCCTACTATATGATCGGCGCCTGTGCGATTGGAGCCATCGCCGCCTTGTTCCTCATCGAGACCAAGGGGGTGTCCTTGCGCGGAACGAAAGTCCCGGGCACCGAAGAGTCCTTTGAGGAACAGGAGCGACTGGCGAAGCAGGGTGGTGCGTCCAGTTACTAGATCACTCATTCCCCGCGGCTTGCCGCCCGTAGCTCAGCGTTACAATAATATGGAGTGAATGAGGAAGATTGAGCCATGCGCCTGTTTCTGAGCCCGACTTCGCCTTTTGCACGCAAGGTCAAAGTGGCGTTGATCGAAAAGCATCTGTTCGATTTGACCGAAGAGGTCTGGGTTGATCCGTGGGCAAGTCCTGCCGAGTTGGTGGCCATCAATCCTATGTGCCAGGTACCGACGCTGGAACTGGATGACGGGCAGGTGCTCACCAACAGCGACACCATTATTGAGTGGCTGGAACGTGCCTATCCGGAAC
>JBOHZI010000048.1:0-11521 GCA_050738295.1 Gammaproteobacteria bacterium | reverse complement strand
GCCTTGCCGAACCGGCCCTCGGTACCGTGCTCCAGCTGGTCACCGGCCAGCGGGCAGTCGCTACCGTACCAGTCCGGCTCGGCCTCCATGATCTTCCTGAACACTGGCCGACCGATCTTCATGGCCTTGTCGTAGGTTTCGTGCTTGACCGCGTAGGTGCCATCGTGGCCGGAACAGCGTTGGATCAACTCGACCTCGGTATCCGGCACCAGTGCGAGCAACTCCCGCGTCTTGGGTCCGATGTTCTGCACCCGCTGGTGACAGGACGCGTGGCATACCACCTTGCCCAAGCTCTGCTTGAATTCGGTATTCAGCAGCTCGCCCTCACGGCGCAGCATCAGGTATTCGAAGGGATCGAAAAAGGCCTCCTTCACGCGCACCACCGCTTCATCATGCGGGTAGATCATGGGCAGCTCCTGCTTGTACATCAGCACGCAGGAAGGAATCGGCGCAATCAGATCCCAACCGTCCGCCGCCAGAGCGTCGAGTCGGGGAATGTTGTAGGACTTGAGCTTTTCGATGGCCTCCAGATCGCCCAGTTCCATCTTGGGCATGCCGCAGCAGCGTTCCTCGGGCACCAGTTGCGTCGGGATGCCGTTGTGTTCGAACACGCGCACCATGTCCTCGATCAGTCCCGGCGCGTTGTGCTCGCCGTAGCAGGTAGCGAAAATCGCTACTTTGCCGTGCGTGCGCCCCGCTGGTCTGGCATCGGTCTCCAGCGAACGATGTTTAGCAAGACGCCGGTGCGCGCTGCGCGAGCTGTAGTCGGGGAGCTTGGCCTTCCGGTGCACGCCCAGCGTTTTTTCCAGTGCGTAGCGCGCGGGCGGCATGCGGTTTGCCGTATTCACCGTTTGCGCCACCACCGGGATGCCGGCCAGCTTGCCGACCGCATCGGTGGAGGTCAGCAAACGATCGCGGAATTTCGAGCCTTCGTTGCGATTGCGCACCGCCTTGGCCCGCAGCATGAGATGCGGAAAATCCATGTTGAATTCGTGCGGCGGCGTGTACGGGCACTTGGTCATGAAACACAGGTCGCACAGGTAGCACTGATCGACCACTTTCCAGTACGCCTCGCGATCAACGCCATCGAGCTCCAGCGTGGGCGATTCGTCGATCAGGTCGAACAGCGTCGGGAACGAATCGCATAGCGGGAAGCAGCGGCGGCAGGTGTGGCAGATGTCGAACTGGCGCTCCATTTCCTGGTACAGCGCATCGGCATTCCAGAAGGCTTCCTGATCCTGTCCCAGCGGATGACGATAGGGCGCCTTGAGATCACCTTCGCGGGCGGCGCTGTCCTCTGCCATGACGAACTCCTCGTTAACTGACGTCAATCGTAGTAGCGGAACCTGCCAGCGAAGGCTGACCGGTAATTCCTTGTCGCGGGCAGACCCGCTCCTACATAATGACTGCGATTATTCGCCGAGTGTATCGAGCGCTTTCTTGAAACGGTTGGCGTGCGAACGCTCGGCCTTGGCCAAGGTTTCCAGCCAATCGCCGATCTCCTCAAAGCCTTCCTCACGGGCCGTCTTGGCCATGCCCGGGTACATATCGGTGTACTCGTAGGTTTCGCCCGCAATGGCGGATTTGAGATTCTTGTCGGTGCTACCGAACGGCTCCCCGGTAGCCGGATCACCCACCGCTTCCAGATACTCCATATGCCCGAGCGCGTGGCCGGTCTCGCCTTCCGCAGTTGAGCGGAACACGGCCGAAACATCGTTGTACCCTTCCACGTCCGCTTTTCCCGCGAAGTATGTATAACGGCGGTTCGCCATCGATTCGCCGGCGAAGGCTTCCTTTAGATTGTCGTGCGTTTTGCTGCCTTTAAGTTCCATGCTGCTTTCCTCCTGGTTCAGGACATACTAGCCATTTAGACTGTGTCTAAATCGGTTTCAGTCTAGCGCCGCACCCGGCGGCTGTCAATCGAGCGGAAAACGATTGACGCAACCCGTTCCGGCGTGTAGGGTTTCCCGATCGAAACCTCATTTAACGGTCCGGAACGCATCGTGAGCCCATCAACCAAAGCCCCGTCAGACAACCCGCCTGAAGACTTCGAAACCGCACTGGCGGCACTGGAGGAGACGGTATCGCTGCTGGAAGCCGGCGACCTACCCCTGGAAGAAGCACTCAAGCGCTTCGAGACCGGCACCCGACTCCTGCGTCGCTGCGAGGCCGCGCTCAAGCAAGCTGAGCAACGCATAGACATCCTGCTCAAGGAGGGGAAAGATGCCGAGCCGGAATCCTTCAAACAGCAGGACTGAGCCGCCTGACAGCGGTTTTGCGACCGACATCGAAACGCTGCGAGACCGCGTCGAAACGCATCTGGAGCGCTGGCTGCCGCCCGCAACGGAAGGCGCCGAACGCCTGCACGCCGCGATGCGCTACTCCGCCCTGGCACCGGGCAAGCGCATCCGCCCCCTGCTGGTCTATGCCAGCGGCAAGGCGCTGGGCGCCGAACCGGAGCAACTGGACGGACCCGCCTGCGCGGTCGAGCTCATTCACGCCTATTCCCTGGTCCACGACGACCTGCCCGCCATGGACGACGACGATCTGCGCCGTGGACGCCCCACCTGCCACCGGGCCTACGACGAAGCGACCGCCATTCTGGTAGGCGATGCCCTGCAGGCGCTAGCCTTCGAGGTACTCGCGCGCGACCGCGCAATGGTGGCCAATCCGGAGCGTCGGGTACGCATGATTTCACTGTTGGCCCAAGCCAGCGGTTCCCGCGGCATGGCGGGCGGTCAGATGCTCGATATTGAAGCCGCCGGCAACCGCCTGCAGCGTGCCGCGCTTGATCAAATGCACCTGCTCAAGACAGGCGCACTGATCCGCGCTGCCGTACTGCTCGGCGCGGATAGCGCTGCCGATACGAACGATGCGACGCTGCGACGGCTGGAGACCTTCGGCACCCGCATCGGCCTCGCTTTCCAGATTCAGGATGACATTCTCGATGCCACCGGCGACTCGAACCAACTCGGCAAAGCAGCCGGGGCCGACAGCGCCCGTCACAAACCGACCTATACCGCCTTGTTGGGCGTAGAGGCCGCCCGCGCGGCGCTCGAGCAAGTGTACGGCGAAGCCCTGAGTGCGCTCGAACCCCTGGGAGAAGCAGCAGAACCCTTGCTCGCTATGGCCCGCCTGATCGTTGACCGTAACCACTGAGCAACATCAGGCCGATTTAGACAGCATAGCGGGGCTCCTCAATCCTCTGCGCGAGGAGCTGTGGCAAAATATGCACGGAATTCAAGCGCTCAGGGGTAGGCTACATGGCCTTCATCGTCACGGAAAGCTGCATCAAGTGCAAATACACCGACTGCGTGGAAGTATGCCCGGTGGATTGCTTCCACGAGGGCCCGAACATGCTCGTGATCGACCCTGATGAATGCATCGACTGCACCCTGTGCGAGACGGAATGCCCGGTGGATGCCATCTACTCCGAGGACGATGTGCCTGACGATCAGCGCGACTTCATCCAGTTGAACTCAGATCTCGCCAAGAACTGGCCGGTACTCAACGAAAAAATAGATGCCCCGGCCGATGCCGACGACTGGCAGGACAAACCCAACAAGCGCGACCTGATCGAACGCTGAACCCACGCATTTCAGGCAATAATTCGGGCGAACAAACAGGACCGTCCATTAGTGAGACGGCCCCGTAGGAGCGAGCTTGCTCCTACGAATCCCACGGCCCGATCACGACAAATATCCATTCTAAAAATTCTGCAGCGGGTGCCCGACAAGCGTAGCGAGCGAAGATAGCCTGGACGCGGTCGGAGCGCAGTAGCTTGTCGGGCACCCGCTAGCCGCGGGGGTGGTGGGTAGCGTGCAGCCTTTTAAGGCGTTCGCGTTCGACGTGGGTGTAAATTTGGGTGGTCGTCACATTCTGGTGCCCCAGCAGCATCTGTACTGCGCGGAGATCGGCTCCATGTGCCAGAAGATGCGTTGCAAACGCATGCCGTAACTGGTGCGGCGAGACCGCGTTGCGGATGCCCGCAGACACAGCGTAGCGGCGGATAAGAGTCCAGAACCCCTGGCGACTCATGCTGGATCGACGCGGCGTCGGGAACAGCGTATCCAGACGCCGCCCGGCAACAAAATTGCTGCGTGCCTCTTTCAAATAACGCTCCAGCCAGTCCCGCGCTTCCTCGCCGACGGGCACCAGCCGTTCCTTGCCGCCCTTGCCCACCACGCGTACTGCACCTAGCCGCAAGTTGACCTGATCGAGACGCAGTCCGACGAGCTCGCTCACTCGCAAACCCGTCGCATACAGCAGCTCCAGCATGGTGCGATCACGCAGACCCCGTGCGGTGTGGGTATCCGGGGCCTGCAGCAAGGCCAGAACATCGCTTTCGCTCAGTGTGTGCGGCAAGGTGCGCGGCATGCGCGGCGCCTTGAGATCGGCGGAAGGATCGGTGCCGATGATGCCTTCGCGCACAAGATAACGATAGAAGTGGCGCATGGCCGCCAGCCGCCGGGCACTGGTTCGCGCACTTCCCCCGGTCGACGCTTGACCGCCGAGGAAGGCCCACAGGTCGCGAGCTGTCGCATTCGAAAGTGAGTTGCCCCGATCTTCGAGCCAACCTCCCAAAAGCAGAAGATCGGACCGATAGGCCTGGCGAGTGTTATCAGCCAGCCCCTGCTCCAGCCACAAGGCCTGAATAAAACGGTCAAGAAGCTCCACCTGATCAACGACCCGCTTCCGGTCTTGCTGCCTGGTGTCAGTGCTGTCGCCCGAAGGACACATTTCGTCTCAAAATGGGGCCTGGGAAACCGCCGCTAGCCTCCCTGTTGCATGCTGGCTACGTATTTAATCCAGCTTCTGGCATTCTGCGCCTGGCTTTTGTATTTTTCCGCCTGGCGAAAGGCCTTGACCGCTGCCGAGTAATCCTTTTGTTCGAAAGCCGCCTGGCCGAGCGTCATCCAGGCGCTACCGGTGTCATTCTTCAGCCCACCCTTGTTAAGCGCATTCTGGGCAGCTTCATGCGCCTTGGCGTAATTACGCCGATTAAGATAAATCTGAGCCTGGCGCAGATATACCTTGCCGTCGGAAGACAATCCAGCTTCCTGGCCGAGCGCAGCAAGCGCCTTGTCCCAGGCTCGCGCCGCGGTCCACGCGCCGGAAAGAGTGTCGTAGTTATCCTTGGTTTTCGGAACTATCCCTTTTTGCATGCCATCGGTAATAATCTCGGCCGCCTTGTAAGGAGTCCTTTGCTCGAGCAGCAGACTGGCAAGCTGCATGTAATCGTCCTTGCTTTTGAGCATCCCCCGCTTGTACATGAGTCCGTAGATTGCCGCCGCTTGCTGGTCATCGTGCAAAAGCAGGGCCGTATTGGCGTAGTAACTCCAGAAATCCTTGTCGTTCGGCCATTTGGTCACCAGCAGTTGGGCGACATCGCGAGCTTGCTTGAAGTCCTTCAGCTTGTAGGCCATAACGAACCAGCTCTGATACCAATCCTTGCTCGGAGCATCGTTATTTTTTGGATCCTTGGCATGCAACTTTTCGGCCATCTGAATAGCTTGCTTGACATACTGCAAGGCCGTCGAATAATCGCTCTTGTTGGAATTGTCCGCATCGCCACGGTAAGAGTATGCCAGACCCAATCGGTAATACAAATCCGGGCCGGGCTGCACCTTGTTCTTGGCGTCCTGATCCAGTACCTGTTTGTAGAGGCGGATCGCGCCATTGTAGTTCTTGTTCGATAAATACACCGTGGCCAGTTCCTGAATAATCGAACGCTGGCTGTCGGGTTGGAGGGCATTAAGCTGAACTATGGTCTTCAAATAAGGTTCGGCCTGATTCAGTTTTTTCTGTATCAGATACGAATTGGCAATCAACTCGCTGAGCAACGCCTGGGCATATGGGCTTTCCTTCTTGGCCCGTGGCAAATTCGATTTTCCGAGTTCAATTGCCTTACCGTACTTATTGGCGCCCATCAACTTTTGAATACGCTGGACTACCGAGTAAGTGCTGTTGTCGAGCGTATATTGATTCGTGTTATCGCCGCCCCCCGAGTCTGCTGCAGAAGCCAAGGGTATAGAAACTGCCATTGCCATAGCGCTGGCAAAAAACAGGACTGTATAAAACCGGGTCCGAATCACTGAGCTAATCTCCAAGACATAAAGGTGCGTTGCTGGGCTTTAACCGCTATTGTTGCCGATATGGAACTGGATACTCTGACACACCCCTCTGGTGGCCACTGGTTTCCCATTTTCCTTTTTCGGGAAGAACTTCCATTGCAGAATGGTCTGCAGTGCGGCGTTCGCAAGCATTTGGCGCGCCTGTGGCGAACTGGCATGTTCAACATGAGGGTTTGCTACCGAACCATCGGGTTCCACTGTAAAACAGGTGTACACCGAGCCTTGCACCCCTTGATACTGGGCTTGGGGCGGATATAAGGGCTTGATTCGCACCATTGGCGTTAGCGGCGCATAACTGCCTCGATTAGTTCCCGCATTGGGATTGATGTAAACGCCGCTCCCTCCCATCGAATTGGTATCGAACTTCACGTTAACCGGCAACTGCTGGACATGATGAGACACATTAGTGTTGGTCTGGATTTTTTCCTGTGGTGGCGGCTTTTTCGGTGGCGGAGGCGGCGGTGGATGATTGTAGTTCTTGGTCTGAATCTGCTCGTTATGCTGCACCTGCACAAAATTAACTATGGTCGACTGTTGCGCATTCATATTCGGGTTCTGATTGTTCGAAATCATGGCATGCATCAACAGAAACAGCCCGAATGCAACAACCCCCCCCAGGATCAAAGCCGGAATAATTCTGAGATCGAGCAAACCGTGACGCATCTTCAGCTACCCCCGCCGTTAGTATCGACTTGCTTGGCGGCAAGCGCTATGGAAGTCGCGCCGCCCAGTTTGGCTTGCCCCATCAGCTTGACCACCATCCCGCTCGGCGCATCCTCATCGGCAATAATCACCACATTGCCCTTGGGCGCCTGAGCCAAGGCAGACTCAACCATGCCGGACACCCTGTCCAGCGGAATTTTCTCCTTGTTCATCCAGATTTGCCCGCTCGGGCTGAGCCCAATCAAAATACTTGAATGCAGCCTCTGCGCGGTCACCGCCGGCGGTCTGTTCACTTGAATCCCCGGAGGACGCACGAACGAGGTCGTAACAATGAAGAAGATCAGCAGGATGAAGGTCATATCAAGCATCGGAGTGATGTTGATCTCCGCCTCTTCCGTATCGGTTGCATGTCGTGTTGCCATCGCCTGAACCTACCCCCTCAAGACTGGGTGGAGGCGAGGGAGACATTTTTGGCCCCCGCCTGTTTTGCACGATCGATTGCCTCGACCATCAATCCCGCACGCGAGCCGGGGCTGACGGCTACCACAACCTGGGCATCGGGATTGCCGGCCAGATCCTTTTCGACTTCAGGACGCACGGCAGCCAGATCCACCGTGCGGCTACCGTTGCCAAAGCTCACTTCGATCGTGCCATCGTTCTTGATCTGAATCAGGACGATCTTGGACTGCTTGACCACCTTGTTCTGCGAACCTTTGCTGGGCCGGTTTACGTTAATACCCGCCACCCGTACAAAAGAGGTGGATACGATGAAGAAGATCAGCATGATGAACACCATGTCCAGCATGGGCGTGATGTTGATCTCCGCCTCTTCGACCTTTTTTTCGAAACGTCTCCGTCGAGCCATTTTCAATTATCCTCAGAAATGTCGCATTTCATCTTCGGCCTGCTCGAGCGCAACCTTAGCCCTCTTCTCGACCGAAAAGGTGAAGTACAGAGAGAACACGGCTACCGTCATGGCCGACATGGTGGGAATGGTCGCGGCGGACACGCCCTGCGCCATGGCCCGGGCATTGGTGGAACCGATGGAGGCCAGCACATCAAACACCTGGATCATGCCCGTCACCGTTCCCAGCAAACCGAGCAGCGGAATAATGCCCACGAGGGACTTGATCACGCCGATGCCCTGTTTGGCCTCGATGCTCAACTCCGAGAGCCGCTGCTCGCGAATCTGCTTCGCGTACCACGAGGTCGTATCGGAACGCGCTTCCCACGCCGCAACCGTTTCCCGGCGGCGGCCTGGAAAGACGAAAAACAGATAGGCGTAGCGCTCGAAGATTAACATCCACAGGATGATCGTAGCGATCAGGATGGCCCACAACACATTCCCGCCTGCCTCGAAGTAGTTCCTGAGATCGATGAAGAGCTGAGCGAACATCAGCGATTCGCCTTTTCCGCCTGCGCGGCCAGAATACCGGCGGTCTGCTCTTCCAGAATATGTACCAATCTCTGGGACTTACCCTGGATCAAACCATGCAGGAACACCAATGGAATCGCTGTCACCAGGCCCTCCACCGTCGTTACCAGCGCAGTGGAAATACCGTTCGCCATGTACGCCGGATTACCCGTACCGAACAGGGTAATGGCCGTGAAAGTCTCGATCATGCCGACCACGGTGCCGAGCAGGCCGAGCAGCGGGCCGATGGCGGCAATCAGCTTGATGAACGATTGACGCGTCTCGATTGCCGGCACCTCTTTCATGATCGCCTCATCAAGCTTGAGCGTCAGCGTTTCCACGTCGTCCTTGCGGTTCTGGTCATACACGGCCAGCACCCGGCCCAGCGGATTGTTCGGATTGGGTGTGTCGGACTTGAGCTGAGCCTTCATCTTGCTGCTGGTAATACCCAGCGTAATGCCTCGTTCCAGGCAGAACAGCAGAGCAATCGCGAACAGAACGAGAATCGTGTAACCCACAGGTCCACCCTCGTTAAGTCGTCCCTGGAAACTGGGCTCGAGAATCAGCTTGTTCAGCAACTGTCCGCGCGTGGCGTCTACGCCCGCGCCCACAAAATGGTTGCCGCTGGCATGATAAAGCGTTCCCACACTGTCGGTATAACGTCCCGGCGGTTGCTTGGGAATGACCACCAGCGCCTGCGCAGTCGGTTCGAACTGCAGGTAGGTGTCCCCCATGACGGTATTGAAGGCGCCGATGCGTACCACGTCGGTGTGCTTCTTGCTGCCGTTATTCAGCGTGACGTCGGTCTTGTACTTGACAACCTGGCCCTGCTCCACCATTTCCTGCAGCATGTCGTACCACAGCTTTTTCAGATCCTGAATGGACGGCAGTGCCTTGCTGGCGGCCAGCTTGGCTGCGAATAGGCCACGGTTGGGATACTGAGCCGAAATAAGCGATGTGTCGAGCGAACTCTTGAATTGGCCCGCGGTCTGACGCACGGTGCCGAACACCTCTCCCAGATTACCCTCGCGCGTAGTGAGCGTCGTGGTCAGAGCGGCCAACGATTTTTCGTTGGCATCGAACTGCGACTGCAGCGCCTTGGTGCGCGCCTTTTGTTGGGCAAGTTCATTGTTGGCCTGATCCAACAGGGCTTTCTGTTTGTCGTGCGCCTGCTCGAATTTTTGCAAGCGCGCCCGATCCTGAGCGGTTTGATGCTGTAGATCGGCCTGCACCTGGTCAAGCAACTGTTGCAGCGTGTTCGGCTTCGACTGCGATGCCGCTGGTGCGGCCTGTGCCGTGACCGCCACGAGTGGCAGTGCAGCCAGGGCGACGAAAAGCGGAATCGATTTGATGAGCTGTTTCATTGTCTGTATTCCTCGCGCTTACTGCGACTGCTGCGTTTGCTGCTGGGCGGCAACGGGAGCCAGCACCGGCAAGATCAGCAAGCTGGGTGAACTTTGCTTGCGCGCCATTTTGAGACCGTTACCAACTGCACGGCGAAATCCGTTTTTCACCACCCACTTGCGGGCCCGCTGATTCCAGCACCCTGTCTGCGACTGGTCGAGTGTCTGGTAGCACAGCACCACACGGCCCACACGCAGAAAATCGACCGTTTGCGGCTTTTTGTCTACTGTGAGCTGGCCCCGGTAGGCTTCCATCGTGCGCCCGGCATCCAACTCATCCCCGTAGGCCGCCATGATCTGGCGGTAACGCTCGGAAATGCTGACGTCCGAGTTGGTCATCAGATCCTGCAGCTTTTGCACGGTTTGCTCGCGCTGGTCCAACTGGTAGGGCACATCCAGTTTAATGAAATGATCGAGCCCGGTGATCATCTGACTCATCAGCGGCACGATACCGTGCGCAACGTCGCCCAACTGACCCAACTGCTTATTGAGCGAGGTCACGCGGGATTTCTGGTCACTGATCAAACCCTGCAGATTGTTGTTGTACTTCTTGAGCTGATCAATCTGCTGCTCGGCCGCCAGATATTGCGATAGCAACTGCTGCGTTGAATCCGAAAGGTTGTCGATTTTTTTCTGCGTATCCGCAGAATTCTTGACTATCTTCTGCTGCGTGGACACGGACTGTTTCAGTGTTTGTTGCTGAGCTTCGGCCGGCAGCGAGGTCGCCGCCAGTACAAACCCGGCAAGCAGCACACCCAGTCCCGCAATCGCCGATTTAGACATAACTGTTTACCCTTTGAAAAACCGTTTAAAGCATCGGAGCCGCTACGCTCGCCCGGCCTGCCGGATGCAGGTAGGCGATCCTAGCAGGATATGAAAAAAAACAAAAGCACTCCCGCGGCCCTGTTGCCCCTTGAAGTCCTGACCCAACGTGGCTTTACGACTCTGTACACGACAGGCATACCACCCTGCTTCGGGTTTCTATACTGCACCAATTAGCGACGATACGCAAGAAAGGGATTCACACCATAGAAAAACTTGACAGACATACAACCCATTGATATTTAGGGCTATTTAAACTTTACCTCGACTTAAAAAACCTTCTTGCCATCCCTGCAACATGAACGGGGCTACCGGCCATGCTCCCGGAGGCCCCCACTCTCACCAGGTCTTTCCTCGGAGCCATCGGCCGCCTGATTTTTTACAGTAAGCCGGCCACCAGATCCTTGCGTTTCGCCCAGCAATGCGTTGACCTGTTCGCGCGCTTCGGCGGCGTGGATTGGCAACACCAGTATGTCACCGGGACGGGCCCATGCGAGCAGGCTGCGCGCCGCCTCGAATTCGTCCAGGCATTCGATCACCGTGTCGCCCACACAACCGTCGCGGGCCAATTCGTCACGTAGCAGCGCCGCCACTTCGCCGGGCGCGCGACCCCGTTCGTAACCGGCGATGTCCTTGAGCATCACGCGATCAGGCGCAAACGCGGCGGCAGCCGCGGCCAGCGCGCGAATGTCGGCGTCCTCGCGATTACCGGCCTGCCCCAGTACCAGACCGAGGCGACCCTCACCACGCAGTGGCGCGACCACGTCCAGCAGCGCACTCAGTCCGTCCGGATTGTGCGCATAGTCGACCAGCACCTGGATGCCGCCGATATTCCATTGCTGCAGACGGCCGGGATTGTCCGCGTGACTGCTGCCGAATCGTGACAGCAGATCGGCGATTGTGGAGGCATCCATACCCAACGCGGTGGCCGCCAACGTCGCGGCCGCGATATTGCCGATGTTGTAGCGCGCGCTGCCGGCAAAGGTCAGCGGCATGGCATCGATAGCGCCCAGATCATGATCGGCGCCCGCATTGAACAAATGCAGATGACCATCGCGCACCGCACAGGTTGAACCGCCTTGCGC